>NZ_DDAH01000244.1:0-7532 GCF_002333245.1 Acinetobacter sp. UBA2063 | reverse complement strand
GATTTCATAACTATATGATTTTAAAAGTTTTGATTGTTTTTTGATCCAAAATTAAATTTATTTAAATCAGATGCTTACATATTTATGCAACAAAGCCCTAAAATTTAAAAAAGAGAAGCCTTTCATATTCAGAAAGGCTTTGTGAAATAGTGTTTTGGAAATGATTAAAATAAGAAGTAACGCTGCGCCATTGGTAACACTTCCGCAGGCTCACAAGTCAAATGCACACCATCTGCACGTACTTCATAAATCTCAGGGTCAACCTCCATTACAGGACAATAAGTATTTAACTTCATATCTGCTTTCGAGATATTACGCGTGGCTTTACAAGGACTAATCAACTTCTTTAAAGCCAATTGTTCATGTACGCCTTGCTCTATTGCCACTTGCGATAAAAAGGTAATGCAGGTGTTATGTACGCCACGAGGGTAAGCGCCAAACATCGGACGATAATGCACAGGCTGTGGCGTTGGAATTGAAGCATTAATATCACCCATCGGCGCAGCTGCAATCATTCCGCCTTTAATAATCATCGAGGGCTTAACACCAAAAAATGCAGGCTTCCATAAAACAATATCGGCTAATTTACCCACTTCAATCGAACCAACTTCATGGCTTAATCCATGGGTAATGGCAGGATTAATCGTATATTTAGCAATATAGCGCTTCACACGATTGTTATCGTGATTTTGATTATCACCTTCGAGTGGGCCGCGTTGCACTTTCATTTTATGTGCTGTCTGCCAAGTACGTAATATTACTTCACCCACACGCCCCATCGCTTGCGAGTCGGAAGACATCATGGCAATTGCGCCCATATCCTGCAAGATATCTTCTGCAGCAATAGTTTCACGGCGAATCCGACTTTCAGCAAAAGCAACATCTTCAGAAATTGCAGGGTCTAAATGGTGGCAAACCATCAACATATCTAAATGTTCATCAATGGTATTGACGGTATATGGACGTGTGGGATTGGTTGAAGATGGTAAAACATTGGGTTGACCAATTGCTTTTAAAATATCTGGTGCGTGACCACCGCCCGCACCCTCAGTATGGTAAGTGTGGATGGTCCGGTTATTAAATGCTGCTAAGGTTTCTTCTAGAAAGCCACTTTCATTTAGTGTGTCTGTGTGAATGGCAACTTGTACATCGTATTGATCCGCCACACTTAGACAGTTATCAATCGCGGCTGGCGTCGATCCCCAGTCTTCATGTAATTTTAAACCCACCACACCGGCTTTGATTTGTTCAGCGATTGGTTCTGGCTGACTCAAGTTGCCTTTACCTAACAGACCAATATTCATAGGTAAATCATCAATAGCTTGTAGCATGGTCGCAATATGCCATGGGCCTGGAGTTACTGTGGTTGCAGATGTTCCTGCGGCGGGGCCTGTACCACCACCAATCATTGTAGTTGTGCCTGACATTAGTGCTGTTTCAACTTGTTGTGGGCAAATCCAATGAATGTGAGTATCTATCCCTCCCGCCGTTAAGATTTGTCCTTCACCTGCGATGACTTCAGTTGCTGCACCTAAAGGAATTGTAATGTCAGGTTGAATATCAGGGTTACCTGCTTTACCTATTTTCCAGATACGACCATTTTTAAGTCCAACATCGGCTTTGACAATACCCCACCAATCGACAATTAAAGCATTGGTAATGACGGTATCAGCGACCTCATCAGACAATAATTGTGACTGTCCCATACCATCGCGAATGACCTTGCCACCGCCAAATTTAACTTCTTCACCATAAGTCGTGAGGTCTTGTTCAACTTGAATAAACAATTCTGTATCAGCTAAGCGAACTCTATCACCTACTGTAGGGCCAAACATTTCCGCATAAGCACGGCGAGACATTTTCATTAATATATTTCCTATTCTAGATTTTTTGGCTTTAGCAGCTTTTGCATCGGAATAAATTGAATACCCCATTTCTCCGTTAGCGCACCGACCACTTCAAATCCATATTTTTTATAAATATCGAGTGCATAATGACTTGAATTTATTGTGATTATATCGGGATCATTTTTAAGTATTTCTTGCTCTAAAAAGTCCCACATTTGTCGACCATAACCTTGACCGTGATATTCAGCTTTTAAGAAATAATGCATGACATGAGATGGAGCGATATACGCCAAATTCCCAACGATTTCTTCATTAATTTCTGCCACAAAATAATGAATAAGTGGTTGTTGGAAGATGTTTTTCAACATATCAGGTTTAAAGCGTTCACGTCCTTCTTCAGTCACGACAACATAATCGACAAAAGGTTCAATAACAGCAGCGATGGCTTCAACATCATCAACAGTTGCTGGGCGTATTTTCATTATTAACATTTAATTCTCTTATGCTTTTTCATGTACTTATTGAACTTATTACTAACAATAATTTAATTGTTCAACAAGACACTTGAGCATAAAAATAGTTAATCCAATTTACCCATAACACGCCCTGCAAACCCATACACCTCACGTTTACCTGCAAGTGCAACCAATTCGATATCTCGACTTTGGCCCGGTTCAAAACGAACTGCTGTTCCAGCAGCGATGTTGAGTCGATAGCCTCTAGCTTGCTCTCGATTAAATTGCAAAGCATCATTGGCTTCAGCAAAGTGAAAATGAGAACCGACTTGAATTGGTCGATCGCCTGCATTAGCAACACGCATTTTCAGTGTTTCTCGTCCGACATTCATTTCAATGTCTGAATCAGGCGTAATAATTTCACCAGGAATCATGGCTTACTCCTTATTTTTATTAGACAATGGGTTGATGAACTGTGACTAACTTTGAACCATCTGGAAAAGTAGCTTCGACCTGCACTTCTGCAATCATTTCCGCGACACCATCCATGACATCTTCACGACTTAACAAGGTTGTGCCGTAATGCATTAACTCGCTCACGGACATGCCATCGCGTGCGCCCTCAAGCAGTGCTGCTGAAATAAATGCAATTGATTCTGGATAATTCAATTTTAATCCACGCGCTTTACGACGCTCAGCAACAAGGCCTGCGGTAAAAATTAATAATTTATCTTTTTCAGTTGGATTAAGTTCCATAACAATTTCCTAATCTTCTAAAATGTAGAATGCAAAATGCGTGCAAATTCTTCTTTCGCTCTCGCACGTTTTGATTTTTAGTGTCCTAACCCAAAGGTAAAATGAACACTTAATCTATTAATCTTGCTAGACCTATCTACTTTCCAATGATGGCAAAACTTAAGTGCGCCAAATCCGTGGGAATTCTTCTGCTAGGTCATACCAATAGCGTCTTAAACGGGCACGGACTGCTGCAAAAGCATCATGGCATTCACGTACATCATCGCCTAAATAACGTGCACAAATCACATCATCTAACAGGGTTAAAGTCACCGCTAGATTCATCCGCATAATCAATTCACGGATTAATTCGATATGTTCAGCCAGTAATGTTGTTTGCCTTAAACGCGATGGTGCTACTGCCCAGAAACTTCCCATCACAGCATGTCCATTCATACCTAAACAGGATGTAAGCCACCGATCCTGCCCCTTAAAATTTAAACTATCTGCAACCAATAATTTGTCTGCACGATACAGCCTAAATTTGCTTTGGTATTGCCCTTGCTGAAAAATTTCACCACGTGCTTGTCGACCGATGACCAACATATCCCACCCAATAAAACTGGCCATTTCATCTAGATGAATATGTGTTTCAGAGTCTGCATTGGCACCATCAAAAAGCATGGTTTCTTGCGGTAACCATTCAAATGTCGCCTGTGCTGCGACATGTATATGAATATGCTGATAGGCTTGCTTGCCATTGGTTTTGTACCATTTTCCTGCACCGGGCGTGGTAACTAACGCATGCGCATTCGCCTCAACTTTCATATCAAAAGTCAGATGGTCTCCGCCAGCAATTCCTGCTGGTGGATGCACAATAATTGCATGGCAAATACCAGTTTTTTCAGGCCACAACATCTTCTGAACGCGTACAGGCCCATGATGCTTGCGATGCTGTAATACGGTTCGATTTGACTGTACTTGATAGGCAAAACCAAGTTCCAAACAGGCATACCACAGTTGGCTGTTATGCTGCTGTTGTGTCGATATAAATTTTGTTTCGCTTAATACCAGATCATTCATTTGCATCTCCCTATTATTTGAGATGAATGAGGCATCAAGCTAAACCAATTACAGCAACAATAGCTGTCAAAGCACCAATCATTTGCTTACCATAAGGCACATATTTTTGAATAAATGCGCCGACGAGCAAACCGAATACGTATATAGATGCCATCGCTGTAACCATACCAACGACCAGTAAAACTGCCTGACCGCTTTGGCCAAGTTCCGTACCATGTGCGATGCCATGAAAACCGGCCAAAAGTGCAGCAATAAAAGGAACGGCTTTATTGGTTTTGGTCCAAAGAGCAACAGCCAATACAATTAACGACGCAATAATGCCGTTTTCAGCAATTGCTGTTGCTAAGTTGAATTGTGCACCGATCATAAAACCGACAATCATTGCGGCAGATAAACCGAATAATCCGGCCCATTTCCAGCGCTGGTGTGCAGTCCAAATCAATACGCCAAATGCTAACGCCATCATTAGATGATCAAGCCCTGTAAATGGATGCACAAAACCGCTGATAAAACTATTATGGCTATGCTCATGGCCTGGATGCGCCATTGCTACCAAGGGAAAGAATGCCAACGATGTGAAGGTAATTCTTTGCAATAATAACTTCATAGTGGATGCCCCTTATGCTTTAAACAAACCTTGTTTCTCAATAAAGCTGATGATGTCATTTAAGCCATCTTTAGTTTTCATATTGGAAAATAGAAAAGGTTTTTCACCGCGCATACGTTTCGCGTCTTGATCCATCACATCTAAATTTGCTCCAACCATTGGTGCAAGGTCGGTTTTGTTTATGATTAACAAATCAGATTTGGTAATACCGGGGCCACCTTTACGCGGAATTTTCTCCCCACCCGCCACATCAATTACATACAGGGTTAAATCTGAAAGTTCCGGGCTAAATGTTGCTGCCAAATTATCACCGCCACTTTCAATAATGATCAGTTCAAGGCCATCAAATTTTTCGCACAGGTCATCAATAGCCGCTAGGTTAATGGAGGCGTCCTCACGAATTGCGGTATGCGGGCAACCACCTGTTTCTACACCAACAATACGCTCAGGTGACATAGCTTCATGGCGTGTTAAAAAGTTGGAATCTTCTTTGGTATAAATATCATTGGTCACCACCGCCATATTGTATTTTTCACGCAGTGCCTGACATAAATTTAAAGTAAGCGCTGTTTTACCTGAACCAACTGGACCGCCAATACCTACGCGTAATGGGCTACGTTCTGTCATGTGAAATGTCCTTTATTTTTAAGATCTAAATAATCGTGAATATTGTGTTTCGTGTGCCATACTGAGCATGGCGTAATTAGGTAAGGCGCTACTGAGTTCAGCATCTTGCAGTGCTAAAGCACGTTCAATTGCCTCTGGAATCAGCCCATGCACATGCCATAAAATCCGTTGTCCACTCATCTGTCCAAGTGGTACAGTTTTCACGGCAGCCAACACCTGATTTTCAAGTACGGTAAAGGTATAAGCAGTCAAAACCTCTGCAACATCAAGTTCGAGTTGCCCACAAAGATGCGCATAGATGGGTACGAAACCGATCTGCTTTTTTAATTTCACAGGCTTTTTCAGCACATCACGAATCCACGCATTTAATGAAAATGCCAATTGCTGTGATTCAGCCAATAACTCTTTGCTTTCTCGACTTGCTCTATATAACTGCGCCCAGTATTCAAACTGCTCAGGCTGATCAAAAGATATTATTAGGCGTTTCAAAACGGGCAGCTCAAACCGTACCAAAAGCATTTCAAGCACTTCTTCAAAATAAGTAATGCTCGAGGTTTCATCAAAAATTAAGCTCTGATCAATCGCACTTTCTACCCCTTGAGAATAACAGTACGCCCCAATTGGTAGTGCCGTTGAGGACAAAGTCAACAGACTTAAAAGCTGTGAAGCATTAGGTGTGAACATGATGCAAAGCCTTAATTGGGCTTAATCTGTGATCATGCTGATGCTGTGTATAAGCACCGCTTTCAGGCTCAAATGGATGCATGGTTTCATATACCGTTAAACCAAGTCCAATTATCATTTCAGCCAATACATGATCTGGCTCAAAATACAGCGCCGTTGGTGTGAGCATTAAAGGGACGTGACGATTACCTAAGTGATACGCTGCTTTTAATAAATCAAAGCTGCTTGGTGCTTCTACTTTCATGAGTTTTTCTGCTTTGGCATCGACACGCAGTACATCACCCTCTTGAGTTGCGATATATGAACCGTGCCTTAAAATGCCGGTACGGGGTAAATCTGCACCAATATCGTGCCCGTTAGCTAAAGTTGCACGAAAACGGCTCTTTTGTCGTGTATCAAATGTCAGTTCAACTATCTCAACATTTTCTTGTACGACATTACCCTCAAGTCTTTCCGTATAGATTTTCATAAATACCCAATCTCAATTTCTTTTATCGTGATTCGTGAACTAAATTGATGCTAAATTCAGCATTAAATGAATGATTTGCATTAAAATAATGCACTATTCATGCCAATCTTATTTTGCCAAGCGTTTTATTTTTGCCGTGTCTATCTAATTATTTTGAAATTTGCTTCGTGCAAGACATCTTAATTATTAAAAAATATGTGATTGCCGATAATTATTCAGATGGCCATAAAAAAATCCCCCCATCGATGGAGGATTGTAGAAATAGAATTTATGCCAATCTAGCTAAGCATTAATACACATCTCGTCGGTAGTGACCGGCCTTACGTAAGGCATTAATTTGTTTAGCACCTAAAATTTCTACTAAAGCATCATCAATACCTTGGGCCATATTTAAACTACCACAGAGATAATACAAAACACGAAGAAACCAGCCACATTCACATCAAATAAAATCAATAACTTAAAATAAAAATTCCAAATACACCCTATTTCCCACCCGCTTTGAGCCTCTCAAATTCATCAAAAACCGCCCACATTTATAACCACTTTCTTGATCTTTTTATAAAAATTAAAAGTTTTTTGTACTTCTTGATCTAAGTTAAAAAAATCAGGAGGGCGAATAAATGAAGCCTACAAAAGCAAATTCTCAGCTAGCCAATAAAAGACCGTTTTATACAAAGGAGGTCATGATCCGTCCTTACCCGCCTCTGTTCAAAATTTACCAAAGCTACGCTCAGATTTTAAATGCCTCGCAACTGCCAACACACTTTCAACATGACGTGAGCCTAATATCTGCTACTGCACCTGCTCCAGCTGAGTTATTCGCAACAGATAACTTTCTTCTTGTTTATATAGCACAACAACAAAATATTCGAATCAAAGCTCGAAGCATTGTAGAAGCTGATGTAGACCTCATTCAGGTTCAATATCAACTCAGCAACACACTCTTTAAGTTGATGACTGAGCTCAAGATCAATCCACAGGCTCTTAATCCCGATAAGCTGAGAGGTGGTCCCACTTGTTTG
>NZ_DDAH01000212.1:7886-15012 GCF_002333245.1 Acinetobacter sp. UBA2063 | reverse complement strand
CAATAAACGCACACTTGAAGCCTTGATCCGTGCAGGTGCGCTGGATTGTCTGGGCATTGAACGTTCCAGCCTGATGGCACAGCTTCCAGAAGCGGTCCAGGCGGCTGAACAGGCACGTAGCAACCGTGAAACGGGAATTATGGACCTGTTTGGTGAGGTTGAGGAAGTTCAGCGTAAACCAGCCAAACCTGTCAAACCGTGGTCAGATGAAGTCCGTTTAAAAGGTGAAAAAGATACGCTGGGCCTGTATTTAACAGGTCACCCGATTGATATCTATCGTGCTGAACTCAAGCAATTTGTTTCTGTAAAACTAAACGAACTGACGCCAACAAGACGGGGTGTCACCAGCATTTTTGCGGGTCTGGTGGTGGATATTGCCAACTTCCCGAACCGTATTATGATTACCCTGGATGATGGCACTGCCCGTGTTGAAATCAGCTGCAATCATGAACGTTTCCAGCGCCATAAAGACATTATCAAACTGGAACAGGTGGTGGTGATTGAGGGTGAGATTTATGAACGTGAGGGCTTTGACCGCCCGATGGCACGTTTAAGCAAGGCATTTAATTTAAATGAAATACGGCAAAAACGGGCACAGAACATTCAGATTCGCCTGGCACATGACCTGATGGGTAAATCTTTGGCAAAAGATCTGCAAGGCATGCTTTTGCCTTACTGCAACATTGATATGTGTCAGCATATTGGGGTGAAAATCCAGCTTGAGCAAAGTTTTGCAAGCGCTGAACTGCTGCTGGGCGCACAATGGAAAGTTGCCCCACTTGACGAGCTACTCGCTAAACTGCGTGACTATTTCGGCAAGGATGCGATTTACATCGAATATCAGGTCAAGTCTAAAGCTGCCAAAGTGGTTGAAACGCCAAAAGTTGCGGTTGTTGCGCCACCTCCTGACAATATGTCAATGGACGAAGCTTTAGACCTCTATCAAGCCGAAGTCTCCCAATATTCTTAATTTTGGATAATCTATGAACCTGTTTGACCAAAATCAAGTGTCCAAACATTTGGATCATGTGCGTATTGTGATGGTGAACACCACGCTACCCGCCAATATCGGCAGTGCCTTACGTGCCATGAAAACCATGGGACTTTCCAAGCTTGTGCTTGTTGCACCAAAGACATATCCGCATCCTGACATTGATGCCCTTGCTGCAGGCGCACAGGATTTAATTGAGCAGATTGAAATTGTGGAAACGCTGGAACAGGCCATTCAGCACTGCCATCTGGTTTTTGGAACCAGTGCCCGCAGCCGAACCATTCCGTGGCCACTACTCGATGTTCGCCCTGCGGCTAAAGAAGCCTTGCAGGCAGCCAGCCAACAACAAAATATCGCGATTGTGTTTGGCCGTGAAGACCGTGGACTCACCAATGAAGAATTGGCCCTTGCCAATTACCACCTGACCATTCCAGTCAATCCTGAGTATGGTGTGTTAAATGTAGCGCAGGCAATTCAGGTGGTATGCTATGAACTGCGTATGGCTTCCCTTGAACAAAATGCACCCGCTACGCAAACACCTGATGACCACATGCAGCTCAAGCAACAACAAAGCATGCAGTGGGATGAGCCTTTGGTCACGCAGCAGCAAATGCAAGAGTTTTATCCCCATTTGGAAAAAATGCTGACTGAAATTGAGTTTTTAGACCCAACTAATCCCCGTTTACTGCCGTTACGCTTGCGCCGTTTATTCGGAAGGATACAATTAGATCGTATGGAATATCATTTGTTACGTGGAATCTTTAGCCGCGTACAGGCCTTAGCCAATGGTTCATGGAAAAAAACAACGGAGGATCATTCCAATGATTAAACAGCTTAAAGAAGACATTCAGGCTGTATTTGCACGTGATCCTGCTGCACGCAATACGCTGGAAGTCCTCACCACCTATCCAGGGATTCATGCGTTAATCATGCATCGTATGGCACATGAACTATGGAAAAAAGAATACAAAGGCTGCGCCCGCCTGCTTTCCTCTTTTAGCCGATTTGCCACAGGTATTGAAATCCATCCTGGCGCAAAAATTGGCAAACGTTTTTTTATCGATCATGGCATGGGTGTGGTGATTGGTGAAACTGCCGAAATTGGTGATGATGTCACGCTTTATCATGGTGTTACGCTTGGCGGTACCACTTGGAATAAAGGCAAGCGCCACCCCACGCTTGAAGATGGTGTGGTGGTGGGCGCAGGTGCTAAAATCCTCGGTCCCTTTACCGTCCATAAAGGTGCAAAAGTCGGTTCAAATGCGGTGGTAACCAAGGAAGTTCCTGAGGGCGTAACCGCCGTTGGCAACCCTGCACGATACATTTTCAAGGATAAAACCCAGATTGAGCAGGATGAAGCACGCCGCCGTGATTATGCTGAAAGCATCGGTTTCCAGCCTTATGCCACCACTCAGGAGCAAACAGACCCTTTACTGGAAGGTATTCGGGTGTTACTGGATCGAATGCAGCAAAATGAAAAGCGCATGAATGTTCTATGCCAGCGTCTTTCTTTACTTGACCCGACCTATAAAGGTCAGAAAGCAACCACTCAACCTTTTAGCAAGGAAGAGCTAAAAATTATTGAGGAAGTTAGGCGTGAATGTGAAGCCCAAACCAAAACATCTGCCACATAATAAGAGATAGGTATCAATAGGCCTTATTTATAAAGAAATGTAACAAGCTTCTCGTTGCAAGTTGGTTTTGCTTTTCCTAGACTGGTAAAACCAACGACCCACCTAGTTAATTCACTAAAATTAATGGATGTAAAGCATGAATTTTAAGCCTTTGGCATTACTTGTACTTTCAACTTCTGTTTTAACTGCATGTGGTACCCCACCTGTTGTAAAAAAGGAAGTGGCAGCAGCACCCCAGCCTTTTGTTTTTAAAGAACCAGACCCAACACCACCTTTTTATGCTTTGAATCCAGTTAATTATGATGCGCCACCAAGTTTTGAGCTTGCAATTAAGGATGCAGCAGCACAGCCTGTGACCAAAATGGTGGTAAGCCTACAGAATGACCCATCAAAATCAACCACACTTGAAGTGAACAAACTGATTGTGCCAACGGTCAACAGCAAACAGCGCAGCATGAGATATGGCGTGCTTGCAGGCGATAATGAAGTTGATGTGACTGAAATTGATGATTTTCTGCAACTGGTTGAAGGCAAGGCCCGTCACTATCCACCACGTTTCCATGACCGTCAGGAACGTAAAGGTTACGAAGCTAAATTAAAAGAAACCACACAAAAGCTGGATGCTCTGGCCGAACAGCCAAATGCATCACTGGATGTGTTGACCCGTGCCTTTAAAGCCAGTGTGATGGCACGCAATATGGACCTCGGAACAGCGTACACCACCAAATCCCTGAATTATGCACAGCGTATTTTGGCGATCAGTCCAAATGACCCTGAAACCAACTTCTGGTTTGGTTTTGGTTTGTCTGAAGGCGGTGGTCAACGTGAGGCAATTCCATATTTAGACAAGGCCATTAAAGGTGGTGTACAGGAAGCCTATCTTTCTGCCGCAAACAACTTTCTTTGGTTAGAACAAAAGAAAAATGCCATCCAGACCTTAAAGAACTATAAAGTGAAATATCCAGATGAAGCTGAAGTGGCTGACCGCCTTATTAGCGAAGTGGAATCTGGTAAACGCTGGAATGTATGGCAAGTGCTAAACTGATCCAGATTTTTTGTAAAAATAGACTGCTCTAAGCAGTCTATTTTTTATACCGATTGAAAAAGCAACCGTTTTTCGTATTATAGCTCTAATCTTCGTACTTAATTTGCTGAATTCCGATGCTCGCATTTACTCCAAATTGTCGCCTATTTATTATTACCCTGCTGAGCACGATGGTCATGAGCGGTTGTCAGGTAGTCAGCCTTAAACAACAGGCGATTGATGTCACCATTGCCAATGAACGTAACAGTATTTTAACCCAGAAAAAATTAAGTGAAGCCAGCCTCAATGTCCTGTCCATGTCGGGCAAGGAAGCCAGAGTCTGTTCACAGACACCGAATGAATGTATTGCCGACCTACATAAAATTCCGCAAATATTGGATGAACAGTTACTCTCAACAGCAAGTGAACTTTATCTGGCCAAATCCATGGCACTTTCAGATTCATCTGAATGTAAAATAAGTAAGCTGACCAAACATAAGTCTGAAGATGACCAAAAAATTATCCAGAAAAATTATGAGAACTGTCTAGACCAACAACTGGAAAATCTGGATAAAAGTATCCGCTATAGTTATGCCTATTTATTTAAAACCTCCCGAAAGCCACAGGAACGGATTTTTGATAACCGACAGGTTCAGATTCGGGATTTTTACAATCAGGCGCTGATCCAATTGGTCAATGTGCATAGTCTAAGAAATCCCACCACCAATATCACCCCAACCATTAAGATTGCTAACAGCACCTATACCGTTGATATTCAGTCCTATCAACGGTTACAGGACATGAAGCTTGAGAAGTTTATTTCAAGCTATAACATGAATTTCTCTGGTTTAAGGGCCATTAACCGCCGTGACGGTTTCGGCTCCGACTTTGTTGCGGTATTTCCCTCTGGTGATGCATCACAGCATGACAATAAATATATTCTTAACCCTTTAACCTATCATTATCCAAAAGGTACTAATCCAAACATTCACAAGGCCCGTTATCTGGCGGCAACCATTATTGCCCAGCCGAAAAAACCAACCGCTTCAGTGAATGATGTTTTAACCAGCCCTGAATTTGAGATTAAGGTCTATGACCCGTATAGCATTGACAAGGTCAATATCGCAGGCCAGCCGTATTCATTAGCTGCCAATTTTTCCGCACCCTATGGTTTATGGCTGGCTGAAAATAATCTGGGTGCGGCAGCATACCTAACGCTGATTGACCGTGAGCAGCATTTAACCATGCCGCATCTCTATATGCTGGAACCCTACAATCCCAACAAGAAGATCATTGTACTGGTGCATGGTCTGGCCAGTAGCCCTGAAGCATGGATTGCCGTGACCAACGACATTATGGGGGATGCTGTACTACGTGAACATTATCAGGTGTGGCAAGTTTTTTATTCAACCAACATGCCGATTCTGGAAAGCCGTTTCCAGATATATGCCCTGCTCAAGCAAGCCTTTTCCACCGTCAATCCTAAAGATGTGGCTGCGAAAGACGCTGTTTTGATTGGACATAGTATGGGCGGAATTATTAGTCGTTTACTGGTCAGTGATGCCGACATTTCCAAACAGGCCCTGGCGATGATGAACAATCTCCAACAGACCCGCTTGAGAAAGGATCCCGTGATTGGTGAACGGCTGAAAATGAAACCGATCACCAACTTTGACCGTGCCATTTTCCTGGCCGCACCACATCGTGGGACAGATTATGCGGATCGCTGGTTTACTCTGGCTGCACGTAAGATTATTCGCCTGCCTGCAACATTCCTTACCACATTGGCAGATACCTTGACCAGTGATGATGTTGACCTGAAAGATTTCGTAAAAACCCTAACCAATGACGTGATTCAGAATGGTCCAAGTGATTTGAGCAAAAAGTCCAAGTTCATGGAATTGACTGCCAATATTCCACCAGAAAAAGGTCTGGTGTTCCATTCAATTATGGGCAACATCACCAAGAGTGACGACCCTAATGTAATTACTGACGGGATTGTGCCTTATAAAAGCGCCCATTTAGATGGTGCTGTTTCTGAAAAAATCATTCATGGCGGCCACTCGAT
Source organism: Acinetobacter sp. UBA2063 (assembly GCF_002333245.1). Taxonomy (NCBI): domain Bacteria; kingdom Pseudomonadati; phylum Pseudomonadota; class Gammaproteobacteria; order Moraxellales; family Moraxellaceae; genus Acinetobacter; species Acinetobacter sp. UBA2063. Next base: position 9,295 of record NZ_DDAH01000212.1, on the reverse strand, counting down.
TCAGGAAACGCCAGAAGCAATTCTGGAATTACGACGAATCCTGCGCCAGCACCTTGTTGATCATGGTTTATATAAACCTTAACCCAATCCAATAAGCCCAAATCCTGTTTGGGCTTATTATTAAGTTTAGCTAAATCATATATCCTAAAGATCAGATATGTTTAGGACTATTTAAAGCTGAACTAAAATGTTACCAGAATCCCATATTTGGCATTAAGGAACATCCCCACCCGAATAATGTCAACGCCTGCGGCAAGAGGTGGTCCCACTTGTTTGAACAACTAAAAGCTTATTTATAAGTGATATTCTGCTCTAGTTAAGCTACCTTATTTTGTTGTGGTAGCTGGTCATACTAAAACTCATCTGGAGTCATTTTATCCAGACTCGAATGAGGTCGTTTCAAATTATAAAATTCAAATATTTTAAGTTGAGATTGGCGTTATATTTTTAGAATTTAGCTATATATCTTTGTTTTTATATATTTTTAGATTTTTTCAATTTTACCCTTGAATTTTAATACTATAGACTGCATGTTGTTATACAAGTTAGTTTTAGATATTCGTTATATTTACTTCATCTTGTTGGAGTCAAATAAGCTTATATCTTAGGGTGAAAATCGTTTTATATTGATTCATTCAATTTTCCGATTTTAGTCATGTAAAAATACTATTTCCCCAATAACTAAAAATTATTTATTCTAGACCTCGTAAACAAGTAAGGCATTAGCCTCTCAATAAAACCTCAATCATGGAGACAATGATGAGCTTAATTAATACTGAAGTTAAACCATTTAAAGCTGATGCATTCCGTAACGGTGAATTCATTCAAGTTACTGACGCTGATCTTAAAGGTAAATGGTCTGTTCTTATTTTCATGCCTGCCGCATTTACATTCAACTGTCCAACAGAAGTTGAAGATGCTGCTGAAAACTATGCAGAATTCCAAAAAGCTGGTGCAGAAGTTTATATCGTAACAACTGATACCCATTTCTCTCACAAAGTATGGCACGAAACTTCTCCTGCTGTAGGTAAAGCTCAATTCCCATTAGTCGGTGATCCTACACATCAATTAACACGTGCTTTTGATGTGCATATCGAAGAAGCTGGTTTAGCTTTACGTGGTACGTTCATCATCAACCCTGAAGGCGTAATCAAAACTGCTGAAATTCATGACAATGCTATTGCTCGTGATGTATCAGAAACTTTACGTAAACTTAAGGCTGCTCAATTCGTAGCAAGCCACCCAGGCGAAGTTTGCCCAGCGAAATGGAAAGAAGGTGAAGCAACTCTTGCTCCATCTATCGACCTAGTGGGTAAAATCTAATTCTTTAGATTGAACAACCTCGTCAGAAGCCACTCTTTTTAGGGTGGTTTCTTTTTATCTACCTTTATATAAATTTCTTATCCGCT
>NZ_DDAH01000212.1:7029-7807 GCF_002333245.1 Acinetobacter sp. UBA2063 | reverse complement strand
TGATAGCAAAATTTTTACAATTCTTATACTTATAAATTTATAACGAAATTCATTTATCAATTGTCAGCCTGCATTACATGGAGTAATGTCAAATTATGAAACATAAAGAGTTTTTTGTATGTACTAAATGATCAAACTGAAATGGGGGCAAATATATGGAAAAAACTGTTGTTGTAACCTCTTGGAAATATGATATTTCTTCACGCTATTTAAAAATTTTTTACAGCAATGGCACAGCCGAGCTTTATCACCCTGTTCCAGAATTTGTGTATGACAATTTGCTACGCACTACTGATAAGACTGCTTTTGTCCATAAATACCTTGAGTTTGATCTTCATTTTAAACGACTTTATCTTTTAGCCTCATAAATAAAGAAACCAGCCTACGTTAAGGCTGGTTTTTTTATTTAAATTTATTAAGCAGCTTCGACTTCAACTTGTTCAGCATACTTCTCTAATATTTTTTCTTTTGCGTCTGGATGAATATTAATTTTCTCCATATTGCCTTTGTAATGCTCTACAACTCGATCATCCATAATTTTTGACCACCATGAAGGAATAAAGGCTGGTAAAATCATCGCTCCATAGCCCCCTGGTAACTGTGGCGCATCTTCAAAATGACGTAGAGTTTGAAAGCTACGTGTTGGATTTGCATGATGATCTGAATGACGCTGTAATTGATACAAGAACAAGTTCGTCACTACATTATTATTGTTCCAACTATGCTCAGGTAAAGTACGCTCATATTGACCATTGGCTTTCTTTTCACGTTTTAAACC
>NZ_DDAH01000212.1:535-6872 GCF_002333245.1 Acinetobacter sp. UBA2063 | reverse complement strand
TTTCTTTTCACGTTTTAAACCATAATGCTCAATATAATTCACTGATTCAAACAAAGTAATCGCATAAGCAGCCTGTATCACTTGGAATGGTACTGAACGCACTCCAAATTTGCTAAACATAGCGGCATGGTACACAGCAGACATCGCCCAACCATGAATCAATTCATTTTCTTTACAGAAGAATGGTAATTTTTTACGCTCTAAACGGTTTTTCTCAATTTCGATCGCCGATTTGAAACTACCAATCACTGTACGCGGTAAAAATTTCCAGAAAGTTTCACCAATTCGAGATGATGCTGGATCTTCTGGCGTTGCAACACGGCGGTGATGACCATATGGATGCTCAATACGGAAATGATTATAGCCCGATAGAGCTAATGCCAAATGTGATAAATAATGTTCGAGACGACCACTTTTATGGCTCAATTCATGCGCCGTATTGATGGCAATACCATTCACCATTCCCACCAACGTACCCAATAACGCTTGATCTGCAAGTGATGTATCTTTACGACTTGCCAAATAAGTGCCGTAAATATTGGTCGCATATTGCAATGGAATAAAAAGTTTAACAATTCGAGAATAATATGGATCAGCTTCTAAATCTGCAATCGCATCAAGTGGTGGATTTTCTGTGTCCTCACCAATTAGCTTATCCAATGCAGGAATAACCCCATGAATAAATAATGGGCCAAAAGAAGCAAAGAATTTTTTGGTTTTTTTCGGTCCAAATTGATAACCCGCTAAACCACTCATTGCAATAGTCGGTACAGCCAAACCCAATAACCACAAATGACGTTTTTTATCTTTAAAAGTTGTTGTTGCTTGCTCTACATCCAGTTGAGTATGCATATTCATTAGAAACTCCTCAATCAAACACAAAATGTTTTGCTTGAATTGATTGTGTTCTTTTACAGTCACTCTATATTATCATTTTAAGACTTGATATTATCATTTTAAGACTTTACTGGATTTTTATTGTGCAAAAACAGCAAATCCCTGTTATTCCATCTCGTTATTATTTGCGGTTGATCGAAATTCTGATTGGTACTCATCAATATGATAATGAGGTATTAAACGCATTTCATAACGAACTTTCTAAAACTGAGCTTTTATCAATTCAACAAATTGAACAATTTATTGCACTTGGCCTGAGTCTACCTAATACAGAAGATTTGGCTTTTGAACTCGGTACAAATCTAAAACTCAGTTCGCATAGTTTGGTTGGATATGCATTAATGACCAGTCCAAATTTAAAACATGCTTTGAGATTAATCGCACAATATTTTCGGCTAATTATGCCTAGCTTTAAGCTATCGATTCAATTTCCAACTCATCAACATAAGGTTGAGTTATTACTTGAACCCATCTTGCAAATGAATAAGCAATGTTTAGCATTTCATATTGAAGCAATTGCCGTTGGATTTTATTACAGCTTATTAGAACTTGCAGGACAACAATTACAACGTTACCAAATTTATTTAAGTATACCCGAGCCTGTTTATGCTGAACGCTATATACATCTCGTTAAAGCAAATTTTTATTTTAATTACACATGGATGTCAGGTATACGCGTTGTTATTGATCAGCAACAACTGGCACTGCCCTTACCTTTGGCGGATGCTCATAGCCTAAAAGTGGTTGAGCAGCGCTGTCAGGAACAGATTCAGAAGATTTATCATCAAGGTGAAATTGCTGAATGGGTCAGCATGATGCTGCGACAGGCCAATCAGATTCCAACATTAACCGAATGCGCTAAAGTTCTAAATATTTCCACTAAAACTTTACAACGTTATTTGCAGCAACAAGGAGTTGAATTTCAAGCTTTGAAACAAAAAATTAGTACTGAGCGAGCAATTGATTTATTAGAAAATTCAAATTTTACCATCACCCATATTGCTTACGAATTAGGCTATTCTAACCCTGCCAACTTTACCCGTGCATTTAATAAGGTAATGGGATGTAGTCCACAGCACTATCGCCTGTCCCGAGCGAACACCCAACAGGCAGATTAAGTCTCTTGGATTAATTTAAAACGTGGAACCACCTGTCCATTCTCAAGCTCAACTGTTTCAGTAAACATGCCGAGTGGACGTACCCACATGGAATAATCTCCATATAAGCATTGATACACCACCAGTTCTTCTTCAGTTTCACTATGGCGGGCTACATTGAATACCTGATAGAGTTGTCCCTTATAGTGTTGGTATATGCCGCGCTGTAATGTCATGCTATTTTCCTTTAGGTTATGCCATGAAATGATTGCAGTTATATAACAATTTTTAGATAGAAAAATCTTCAAAATATTGATATTTCATCTTAAATTCAAAAATCCGATCAAATCTATAAGAACATACTGTTTTACCTATTCATTATTTTTTCGTACTATGGCTTCATTGAATAAATTTAGCTGACTTGAACTGCTGAGAATTTGGAGATTTACATGTTAGACCAAAATATTAAAACCCAGTTAAAAGCCTATTTAGAACGTTTGGAAAGCCCAATCGAGTTGGTCGCTACCTTAGATGATTCTGATAAAGCTGCAAAAATCAAAGAACTCGTGACTGAAATTGCAGAACTTTCTGACCAGGTTACGGCGCGTTTTGACGGTTCAAACGCTCGCCGTCCTAGTTTCGGTGTAGCTAAAGCAGGCGAACAACCACGTGTGTTCTTTGCTGGCTTACCAATGGGACATGAGTTTACTTCTTTGATCCTGGCATTGTTGCAGGTATCTGGCTATGCCCCTAAAGTATCTGATGAAGTCTTGAACCAGATCAAAGGCTTAAACTTAAAAGCAAACTTTGACGTGTTTGTCTCATTGAGCTGCCATAACTGTCCAGATGTGGTTCAAGCCTTGAACTTGATTGCAATCTATAATCCGAATGCAACTGCGACCATGATTGATGGTGGTTTCTTCCAGGAAGAAGTTGAAGAACGCAAAATCTTGGCCGTACCGATGGTGTTTCAAGACAATGAACATATTGGACAAGGTCGTATGACTTTGGAAGAAATCGTTGCCAAGTTAGATACCAACTCAGCCGAGAAAGATGCCGCAGCCCTCAATGCTAAAGATGCTTTTGATGTATTGGTGATTGGTGGTGGCCCTGCGGGTGGTACTGCGGCAATCTATGCGGCACGTAAAGGTATCAAAACAGGCATCGTGGCTGAACGCTTTGGTGGTCAGGTCATGGATACCATGGACATTGAGAACTTCACCACGGTTCAAAAAACCGTAGGTCCAAAGTTTGCTCAAGATATGGAAGCGCATGTACGTGAGTACGGTGTGGACATCATGAATTTGCAACGTGTCAGCAAGATCACAGGTGCAGATCAAACCGCCAATGGTCTGGTTGAAGTTGAATTGGAAAATGGCGCTAAGCTTGAATCGAAAACCATTATTCTTTCAACAGGTGCACGTTGGAGAGAAATGAATGTACCAGGTGAAGCAGAATACCGTACCCGTGGTGTGGCGTATTGCCCACACTGTGATGGCCCATTATTCAAAGGCAAACGTGTTGCGGTGATTGGTGGGGGTAACTCAGGTGTAGAAGCAGCGATTGACCTTGCAGGGATTGTTGAGCATGTGACGTTGGTTGAGTTTGATACCAGGCTTCGCGCAGATCAAGTATTGCAAGACAAATTAAACAGCTTGCCAAATACCACCGTGATCTTGAATGCACTCAGTACCGAAGTCGTTGGTGATGGTTCACAAGTGACGGCATTAAAATACAAAGATCGCGCGACTGATGTTGAGCATACAGTTGAGCTTGCAGGAATCTTCGTACAGATTGGCTTGTTGCCAAACACCGATTTCCTGAAGAACAGTGCGGTTGAACTCAGCAATCGTGGTGAGATTGTGATCAATGACCGTAACGAAACCAATGTAAAAGGTGTATTTGCTGCGGGTGACTGTACCACCGTGCCTTATAAGCAAATCATCATCGCGACTGGTGAGGGAGCCAAGGCTTCATTGTCTGCTTTTGACTACATGATTCGCTCTGGGGTGTAAATCCAACATAAAACTTGTGCGCGCACTTACATTTTTCAAATGTAAGTGCGTGTTTTTACAAGTTATCAACAAATTTTCAACTTTATTCGTCAACGTTTTTATGTTTATATTTTGGCTATCCATATAGTATTGGATGCCACAAAGAAAAGGAACGAAAAATGAATAAATTACTTGTTGCATTAGGTCTCGCTGCTACTGTTGCGCTTGTAGGCTGTAATAAAGATAAAGCGCCTGAAACTGGGGCAACTACTGGCGAACATTTAGAAAACGCTGCTGAACAGGCTGGTGCTGACATCAAAGACGCAACAGCAACTGCGACTGACAATGTTGCAACTGCGGTTGATAATGCGGGTGATCAAATCGACGCTGCTGCTGATCATACTGCTCATGCAACTGCTGAAGCTGCTGCTAAAACTGAAGCTGCTGCACGTGATGCAACTGCTAAAGTTGCTGGTGCGGTAGAGTCAGGCGCTGCTGATGTAAAAGAAAAAGCGCAACAATAATCTTTTGATTATAAAAAAGCCTCTGATCACAGAGGCTTTTTTAATGCAGAGAAAACTAACCGAGTAATCCTTCATCACGCATTGCAATTTGAACCGACTGACGCTCAGCGACCTTGTTGCGCAAGGCAACAATATTTGGATATGGCGTTAAATCATGTTCAATATGATTTGACCAGTTTGTAATGACAAACAAATACGCATCTGCTGGACCAAAATTATCATCCACCAAATAATCACACTCTGATTCAGCCAGATAGTTGTCAATATATTTCAATAAACGATCAACTTCCGCATAGGCCCTGTTTTTCTCATCATCGGTCAATTTGCCCGTGAAAAATACCGCATAGGCATCATGCAGCTCTGAGTTAAGATAACCCAGCCATTCAAGTACCTTTGCACGCCCCATGCCTGATGGAGGGATCAAGTCCTGTTTTGGATCGTGCTGTGCCAGAAACGGTAAAATGGCCACATTTTCAGTTAAGATCAAGCCAGGGTTGATTTCCAATGCAGGAACATAACCTTTTGGATTGATTTCGTAATAGTCTGCACCTTTTGAAGTTTTATGTGTTTTTAAATCTACTCGTTCTAAATCAAAATCTACATTTATTTCATTTAAAATAATATGGGCCGCCAATGAGCAGGCACCTGGTGAATAATACAACTTCATGTTTGATCCTTGTTATTTAACATTAATGTTTTAAAATGCTTCATCCAAACTTTCAAGCTTTGTTTGTTACTGATTTGCAAAAAAGTATGTTTTTGCACTTTTCAAGCATTTTAAGTTGCCATTGATGTGCTGTTTATAAAAATTCTATCCCGATATTAAGCGCTAAACATGACTATACCATGTCAAAATCTCACTAAAAATTTGACTTGATCAACTGAACACTTACAATACGGCATTTCTATAATTTATATCCCCAGAATCATGTCAAACGATCAGTTAGAAACGCAAATTACGGAACTTGACAATTTACCTGAGCATCGTGAAATTGTGACGTTTATGCGTCGTTCAGCTCCACTCAACACATCTCAACGCACTGCGCTCGAAGATTATCGTGACTTAATTCTGGAATATCCTGTTGGCGACCTACGTCAGCACTTTGAACAGCCAGAGCGTCCGCTCACTGTGGAAATTGGTTTTGGAATGGGTCGCTCACTGGTGCTTATGGCAAAGGCCAATCCTGAACGTAATTTTGTCGGTATTGAGGTGCACGTTCCTGGTATCGCGCAATGTGTTTATGAAGCAGGTATGGCTGGGTTAAAGAATTTACGGGTACTGGATGCAGATGCAATTCAGGTACTTCGTGAAATGCCTGACAATAGCATTAACTGCGTACAACTTTATTTCCCTGACCCATGGCAGAAAAAACGTCACTTCAAGCGTCGTTTCGTTATCCATGAGCGCATGCAGTTGGTTGAACAAAAGCTGGAGTTGGGTGGTACATTCCACGCGGCAACCGATTGGGAACCCTATGCGGAATGGATGCTGGACGTTCTGGATAATCGCCCGAATCTGGAAAATGTAGCAGGTAAAGGCAACAGTTACCCACGCCCAGACTGGCGACCACAAACCAAATTTGAACGTCGTGGTTTAGAAGAAGGTCATAAAATTAATGATTTTCTGTTCAAGAAAATAAAATAAATGGAACTGAGCGATGGTGTTTAGGAATGCCATTGCTCATTAACCTATAAATTTATGATAGATACTCAGTTTGATTTTGCAATTGGAATTCCACCGTACAACGGTGGAACTAGGCATAAAATTAATGATTTTCTGTTCAAGAAAATAAACTAGATGAATCTGAGCGATGGTGTTTAGGAA
>NZ_DDAH01000212.1:0-319 GCF_002333245.1 Acinetobacter sp. UBA2063 | reverse complement strand
GTACAACGGTGGAACTAGGCAATTCAGCACACATCAATGAGTTACTGTTTAAATTCAGTACTGTAAGTACGATATATTCTTCGCTTTTTTATAACAGGTACAATGGATATGAATTTTTATGAAATATTACATATCGCAGAAAATGCTCCCGATGAAATCATTAAATTAGCGTATAAAGGACTAGCACAAAAATATCATCCAGACCGCTATAAGGGTACAGATGCTAATCAAAAAATGGTTCAAATTAGAGAAGCATATGAAATTTTAAGTAATCCAATTAAAAGAACAGAATATGATAATTATCTCTGTACACGACAAA
>NZ_DDAH01000214.1:6727-7051 GCF_002333245.1 Acinetobacter sp. UBA2063 | reverse complement strand
AATCAGTAGACTGTGATTGGTATGTTATATTCATTGGCCCGCCCTTTGTTGTTTACTTTGGCACCAGAGCGTGCACATGAACTCACACTCTCCATGCTTGATAAAGCGCATAAACTTGGCTTTATGCACCAGAAAGTTGCCGCTAAACCTGTAAAATGTATGGGCATTGAGTTTCCAAACCCCGTTGGTCTTGCTGCTGGTCTGGATAAAAACGGTGCCCACATTGATGCATTGGCTGCATTGGGTTTTGGCTTTATTGAGATTGGTACCATTACCCCACGCCCACAGGCAGGCAATCCCCAACCGCGTTTATTCCGTATTCCT
>NZ_DDAH01000214.1:6109-6616 GCF_002333245.1 Acinetobacter sp. UBA2063 | reverse complement strand
ATTATTAACCGTATGGGTTTTAATAATGACGGGGTGGAGCAACTGATTGAAAATGTAAAAGCCTCAAAATTCAAAGGTGTGCTAGGCATCAACATTGGTAAAAATGCCGATACGCCTGTTGAAGATGCTGTTTCAGATTACTTGATCTGTCTGGAAAAAGTCTATAACTACGCTTCCTATATCACTGTCAATATTTCATCTCCAAACACCAAAAATTTGCGCAGTTTACAAAGTGGCGATGCACTTACAGAGTTGCTACAAACCTTGAAAGGTCGCCAACTGGAACTTGCGCAACAATATCAGCATTATGTTCCTTTGGTACTTAAGGTTGCGCCAGATTTAACATCCGAAGACATTAATTTTATTGCAGTGCAATTACTGAAGTTCAAGCTTGATGGCCTGATTGTCACCAACACCACACTTGGTCGTGATGGTGTGGAAAACCTGCCGAATGGCAATGAGGCGGGCGGTTTGTCGGGTGCGCCAGTATTTGAGAAAAGTACCGAA
>NZ_DDAH01000214.1:4385-5922 GCF_002333245.1 Acinetobacter sp. UBA2063 | reverse complement strand
GTATTTGAGAAAAGTACCGAATGTTTAAGCCAGTTTGCCGAAGTGCTGGATGGCCAGATTCCACTGATTGGGGTGGGTGGTATTTTATCGGGTGAGCAGGCTGTGGCAAAGCAACAGGCAGGCGCGAGCCTTGTTCAGGTTTATAGTGGGCTGATTTATGCTGGCCCAACATTGGTTAAAGACTGTGTTAATGCGATGACAGGGTGAAATGAACACGCTTGATATCATTATTCTGATCATCTTGCTCATTGGAGGGCTGAACGGTTTGCGTCAAGGATTTATCAAAGCCTTTGCGAACTTGGTCGGATGGATATTCGCATTGATCGTGGGGGCCAAATACGCCGTTATATTGGCGCCTGCAATGAGCAGCCTAAGCCAAGACCCTGTCGTGCAAAAAATTGCAGCTTTCGCTTTTATCGTACTGATCATTGTGGTGTGTATCTGGATTGTTTCTGCATTGCTGAATGGCCTCTTGAAAAGCTTGAAACTGGGCCCATTAAATCGTTTAGCAGGTGGGGCATTTGGTTCCCTAAAAGGCCTGCTGATTGTTTTGGTCACCATGCAGGGCGTTGGTCCGTGGGTGGAAAGCTCACCACACTGGAAACAGTCCAAATTTGTACAAATCCTATTACCCTATGCACCTTTAGCAACAGAAATCTCTAAAGATGCTGCAAATCAAGCTTTACATCAAATGACATCTGAAGGTGCCTTGTTACAGCGCCCTTCAACCGAAATGGACGAGTCAGAACGTGCTGCGGTTGATCAGCGTTCTGATCATTCGACTAAAAATCCTTTTTATTAATTGGGGTTAAACCCCGTTCCTAGCTTGTCGCGAGGTTGCTATGTGTGGAGTTGTTGGGATAGCCGGTAAATCGCCAGTGAACCAAATGTTATTTGATGCTTTGACGATGTTGCAACATCGGGGACAGGATGCAGCGGGAATCGTCACTTGTCATCAAGGGCGTTTATTTCTCCGCAAGGATAATGGCATGGTGCGTGATGTGTTCCATACCCGCCATATGCGTGCATTGCTGGGTAACTACGGGATTGGGCATGTTCGTTACCCAACCGCGGGTTCATCCAGCAGTGCGGAGGCACAGCCATTTTATGTGAACTCTCCATACGGTATTACCCTTGCACACAATGGTAACCTGACCAACGCCGAAGAAATTCATGAAGATCTGTTTAAGACAGATTTGCGTCACATGAATACCGACTCCGATTCGGAAGTTCTGTTGAATGTGTTTGCACATGAATTACAGAAAATTGGCACATTAAACCCGACACCAGCAGATATTTTCCATACTGTTTCCCGTGTACATGAACGCTGTAAGGGTGCTTATGGGGTTGTGGCAATGATTACAGGTCATGGTCTGGTGGGTTTCCGCGATCCAAATGGAATTCGCCCATTGATTTATGGTTCACGCGAAACGGAACACGGCACTGAATATATTATTGCCTCTGAATCAGTTGCTATTACCGCGCTTGGCTTTAAGATTGAGCGTGATATTGCGCCAGGTGAAGCGATTTTCATTGA
>NZ_DDAH01000214.1:3849-4165 GCF_002333245.1 Acinetobacter sp. UBA2063 | reverse complement strand
AGGTGAAGCGATTTTCATTGACAGCAAAGGCCAGTTATTCTCAAAACAGTGCGCAGTGGATCCTGAATACCGCCCGTGTATTTTTGAATATGTTTATTTTGCCCGTCCAGATGCCACAATTGATGGAATCTCGGTATATAAAGCGCGCTTGAAAATGGGTGAAAAACTAGCCCATAAAATCCTGAAAGAATGGGGTGAGCAACACGATATTGATGTTGTGATTCCAATTCCTGATACCAGCCGTACCTCTGCCTTGGAGTTGGCGAATATTCTGGGTGTGAAGTTCCGTGAAGGGTTTATGAAAAACCGTTATATC
>NZ_DDAH01000214.1:0-3696 GCF_002333245.1 Acinetobacter sp. UBA2063 | reverse complement strand
TTTATGAAAAACCGTTATATCGGACGTACCTTTATTATGCCTGGTCAACAGCAGCGTAAAAAATCAGTTCGTCAGAAACTGAATCCTGTGGAACTTGAGTTCAAGGACAAAAACGTTCTATTGGTGGATGATTCGATTGTACGCGGTACAACCTGTAATGAAATCATTCAGATGGCGCGTGATTCAGGGGCAAAAAAAGTATTTTTTGCCTCCGCCGCACCGATGGTGAAATATCCCAATGTCTATGGCATTGATATGCCAGCAAAGTCTGAACTGATTGCGTCTGAGCGTACCGTTGAGGAAATCCGCGAAATTATTGGTGCAGACCGTTTGATATTTCAGGACCTGGAAGATTTGAAAAATGCAGTTCGTACCAGCAAGGTGCCTGATTTAAGAGAGTTTGACTGCTCTGTTTTTGATGGTGTTTATGTGGCGGGTGGTATTGACAAGGAATACCTTGCTGAACTTGAGCAAAAACGTAATGACACAGCAAAAAAGAAAGCCGATGGCTACATTGATNNAGATGTGAATATTGATGCCGCTTCGGTAGATTTAACCGGTATCAAAGAAATGTAAACCTTTTGGTCCATAGAAAAGCGGGAATTTCCCGCTTTTTTATTTTATGATACAGGAGGCGCTGGAGCCTCTGACAGAAACAATGTAATAAGGAAAATTTACATTGAAAGAAATGAGCCATTATTTAATTGAAAATAAGAATATTGCATGGTCAGTCAGCTTTTGTCTGCTTGCCATGGCATCGACTCTCTTTATTCTCAATTTAATTTTGGGTTTGGTGGTACATTTCTTTGACTATACCCAGCCAGTTTGGTGGCATGTTTTAAGTCCTTATTTTATCTGCCTATTATTCTTTATCCTGATTTGGTCTGTCAGTACTGAACTGTATGTACTGCGTGAGGGCGGACATTCCCTGGCAAAACAACTAAAAGCACGCCGCCTGGTGTTTGATGAAAGTACGCCTGAAGAAAGTACTGCTTTAAAAGTGGTGGAACAGGTTGCACGCAGCTTTGCGATTGATACCCCCGCAGTGTATGTATTGCCTGATGAGGTGGGGGTAAATGCATTAACCGCTGGTTTCAGGTCGCAGGATATCGTGATTATCTTGACCTGGGGGGCATTGCAGAATCTGGATGAACTTGAGCTTTATGGTTTGTTGAGTTATGAGTTTAACCAGATTCTATCAGGTGAAGCAGTTGAGAATACCAAACTTAAAATTCTATATAGTGGTTTGACCACATTTAGCCAATGGGGAAGCAAGCTCGCACAGGCAGGTTACAATCCCTATGCAACCTCTTACCGTAATAAGTTTGAGACCATTTTTGTGGCGATTGGCGGGGTGATTTGGCTGATTGGAAGCTTGGGTATCCTGATCACCCGTTTAATCAAGTATCTCACCTTAAGTGGCCGAACCTTTCGCAATGACCTGAAAACCATGCGTTTGATGAATAACAACGCTAATATTCAAACCTTGCTACGAATTTATGTGCATCATTCAGGTTCCCAAATCCACAGCGCATATTCTGAGTCAATTTCGCATATGTGCTTTGCCAACTCACTGAGTCCGCAAAGCTGGCTGAATATTCATCCAGGTATTAAAGATCGAATTTATGAGTTAAATCCAACCCTGTTACAGGATTTGCAACTGGAAAACCTGAGAAAGTTACGCAATCGCCCGCTATTCAGTTTGTTTCGTTCCCTTGAAGAGGAAATAACTGATATGTCGGTGCCTTGGAGTTCGCCTCAGCCATTGCCATTGTTGCGATTGTCACCGATTAGCTTTGCCTTGAATGATGCGATCAAGCCACTCAACCCCGAGATGCGGAAAAATAAAAAACGCCCAGAACTGATTCAGCGTGCCATGCAGACCGCGACGGGTTCAAGAGAGGTGATGGTGGCGATTTTGATGATCCGCCAGTACCGTGAGTTTATTCCACAGGATGCGGCGGTGAGTCATGCGATTGTGGATGTATTGTTAAATCTGGATGGGCGGATTCATGTGCAGATTTTCCATGATGCCTGCAAGAACATTGGTCATATGCCCACCAGTATTGCACGTCAGTTTCTCACCAAACTGGCCTGTATTATTCAGGCGGATGGTGAGGTTGGCTTACTGGATGCACTATTGCTGGAGCGGGTAAAATATGAGTTGAACCTGATGCCAGCACATTTGCCCACAGCGTTTGAGGATCTGAAATCGCAAATTGTGCATTTGATTGATGCATTGCTGCATGTACAGCAAATTAACAGTCCAAATCAGCTTGAGGTCCGTGAACGGATTTTGCAGGAGCTTCTTACGCAGGAAGAGTTGCAAACCTATGCTGATATTTCGGATGAACCACTGGATCTGGCTGAAATCCTGAATGATGTTTCAGGTTTGTTATTGCGTGATCGCCTCAATATTTTAGCAATTGCAGAACGCTGCCTATGGAGTGACCGAATCATTACTCAAGATGAACTGGATGTTTTAGAGCTACTGTATTGGCGTTTGGGCTTTGATACCCGTGAGGTGGTTGAGCAAATGCAGAAGAAAAATAGCTTGATGATTATTTAAGATAAATTCCCAAATTTTTATATCTAACTGCATGTTAGGCTAGAATTTCAAAAGCCCCCATATTTTTAAAAACGTTACGTGACAATCACATAAAAAATACCTATTTCAGGGTAAGCTTGCCGTTAATTTTTTTATTGAATTTTAGATGGGGGCTTTCGAGTAAGTTATGGAACACATTGAAATTTTAAAGGCGTTGTTTTTAGGGTTTATTGAAGGGCTGACAGAGTTCTTGCCCATTTCAAGTACAGGGCACCTGATTTTATTTGGTCATATGATTGACTTCCATTCAGACGATGGCCGTGTCTTTGAAGTCGTGATCCAACTTGGGGCAATTCTGGCAGTCTGCTGGTTATACCGCCAAAAAATTATTGATCTACTAAAAGGTTTTTTTAGTGGTGATTCAGAAGCACGACACTTTGCTTTTAGTGTTCTGATTGCATTTTTTCCTGCTGTCGTGATTGGTATTTTTGCGGTCGATTTTATTAAAAGCGTCCTATTTAGTCCACTTGTGGTGGCAGTTGCCTTGATTGTCGGTGGCCTCATCATTTTCTGGGTGGAATCAATCAAGTTTGAGCATAAGACCACAGAGGCAACCAGGATCACCTATAAACAGGCTTTTCTTGTGGGGTGCGCGCAGTGTGTGGCGATGATTCCAGGAACATCACGTTCAGGTGCCACTATTGTGGGAGGAATGTTTTCAGGCCTATCACGTAAAGCTGCGACGGAGTTTTCTTTCTTTCTGGCCATGCCAACCATGCTGGGTGCGGCAACCTTTGACCTTATTCGTAATGCCGATGTACTGACACAGGACAATATGCTGAATATCGCGGTGGGATTTGTTGCTGCCTTTATTGCTGCATTACTGGTGGTGAGTGCCTTGGTGAAATTTGTTGAGCGTCATACCTTACGTGTATTTGCTTGGTACCGTATCGTGCTTGGCGTGATTTTATTATTCATTTTCCTTTAAAATTGAAACCCGTCTCTTTTACAGAGATGTTAAAAGAGGCGGATTCGGGTAAAATTTCCATTCTTTATTTTTCCAATATTTCATATCTTAAAACTGGTTCTAGCATAAGATGACAATAGCTAAAATGAACGCCCGAGACTTGATTATTGATCTACTTTTA
>NZ_DDAH01000086.1:12666-12942 GCF_002333245.1 Acinetobacter sp. UBA2063 | reverse complement strand
TGATCATTCCAAATCGTTGGGTCTTCTAGTTCTCTTAAAACTTCTTCTAAACGCTCAGCCTTTAGATCGTAGTCAAAGATACCTCCGTAGTGTTTGGCTACGATCAGATAAATCTTTCAATTGGTTTAAATACGGATTAATTTCCACGCGTCTTTTCTCTCAATATTTTTCACACAATTCACTATTTTAACATAACTGCCCTATACGACACAGCCACCTGATTTTGACAAGTTTTATTGATAAGAAGAATTTTTTCAGAATAGTTTTTCTAATGGA
>NZ_DDAH01000086.1:12130-12439 GCF_002333245.1 Acinetobacter sp. UBA2063 | reverse complement strand
TTTTCTAATGGATTAATATTTATACTTATCTGTTTTTTTCATAGAAATGAGTAAAAATTACACGAAAAACACCAATATACACAATATCTCCTAAGTTTTAATAAATCAAAACATTTAAAAATTATTAATAATAATCAAATAGATAAAATGTAAATTTTACAATTCACTTACATTTTTAATGTTAAATTACTTTCCAGCAATTGACGATCATTTTTTTTCCACTAGACTAAAAGTTGTAACAAAAAATGTAATCAATATTCACTTGGTTCATTATCTCAAAAGGGGCATAACCATGAAAAAATTAGCAAT
>NZ_DDAH01000086.1:0-12019 GCF_002333245.1 Acinetobacter sp. UBA2063 | reverse complement strand
AACCATGAAAAAATTAGCAATTGCATCGGCACTGTTATCTGTACTTGCAGTGACAGGAACCGCTCATGCGTATCAAGCTGAAGTGGGTGGTTCATATACCTATACAGATTGGGACGATTTTGATAGCACAAACAATTTTGGTGTGGATGGGACTTATTATTTCAATCCTGTGCAAACCCGTAACGCACCACTTGCTGAGGCTGCGTTCTTAAACCGTGCCAGCAACGTGAATGCAAAGATTGACTATGCCAGCAATAGCGGTGTGAAAAACTCTGAATATGGCGCTGGGGTTGAATACTTCGTACCAAACAGCGACTTTTACTTAAGTGGTCGTTTGGGCCGTACCGAACTTGAAGTGGACAACACCCCAGTGGATCGAAAAGTAACAACTTATGGCGCTGAAGTGGGTTATTTACCAGCACCAGGCTTGTTGCTTGCATTGGGTGTGACTGGCTACGATGAGAAAGACGGTAAAGATGGTGCAGACCCAACCGTGCGTGCCAAGTATGTGACTCAGGTAGGTGGTAATGACATCAACCTTGAAGCCTACGGCGCATTTGGTGACCTGGATGAATACCGAGTTAAGGTTGACTACTATCTTGACAAAACCCTGAGTGTCGGCGCTGACTACTACAACAACGACTTAACTGATCGTGATGAGTGGGGTATTTCTGCGAAGAAATTCTTCAACCAGCAGGTCAGCCTTGAAGGCCGTATTGGCTTCGGTGATGACTACAATACCTATGGTATCCGTGGTGCATACCGCTTCTAATTCTCTCCAGAGAGAATATAGGGTCTGTTGATCTTTAACAGACGCTAAGGAATCCACCCTTTATGGGTGGGTTTTTTATTGGCTTAAATATACAACCTGAAGTTGCAGGCTGGTGATACCATTAAAAACATTGCGTTCCAGCGTATACACCAGGTCGACATAGCTCAGCATCGGATTGAACTCAAAACGGTCTGCCGCATTGAAAGCAATGGCATCCACAACCTGCTGTCCGAGCGCCAGTTTTAGCTTTAAATGCTGGTCTTTCAACCAGCGATAGTCGATGACCTTAAAGCTTCCCTCAAACTGTGGCAACGGAAACTTCTGTCCCCACGGACCAAGTTGTTCGATCTGGTCCAGTGTGCTAAGGCTTACTGCCATATCAGGTAATATCCCATCCGTCCACAAGGTTGCCTGAAACAACTCCTGATCCATTTCAGCAATATATTGGGTGAAGATCTGCCTAAATTCCTCAAAATGGGCTTTATTCAGGGTAAGGCCAGCGGCAGCGGCATGTCCACCAAAATGGCTGACCAAATGGGGATACCGCTCCGCCACCTGTTCAATGGTGTCGCGAATATGAATGCCCTCAATGGAACGCGCCGAACCCTTGATATGAATGCCATCCTCATCAGGGGCAAACACCAGACTGGGACGATGGAACTGTTCCTTTAATCGCCCAGCGACAATCCCAATCACACCCTGATGCCACTGTTCATCAAACATCACCAAAGCCGCGGGTAAATGTTCCGTTTCCAGTTGAATATGTTGTAAAGCACTGAGCGCCTGCTGCTTCATCGCCCCCTCAACCTGACGGCGCTCGATATTTAACTGGTTTAATTGCTGTGCAATTGGATAGGCAGTTGCCATATCGGGCGCAAGCAAGCACTCGATCCCTATTCGCATGCTTTCCATGCGACCCGCCGCATTGATACGTGGTCCAAGCACAAAACCCAGATCCTGTGCTTTTAAGGTTGCCGCATCTCTTTTGGCAATATCCAATAATGCTAAAATTCCTGCACGACATTGATATTGCTGAATTCGTTTTAAGCCAGCATCCACTAAAATACGGTTATTATAATCAAGCGATGCAACATCAGCATAAGT
The DNA here is from genome assembly GCF_002333245.1 of Acinetobacter sp. UBA2063. Classification (NCBI taxonomy): domain Bacteria; kingdom Pseudomonadati; phylum Pseudomonadota; class Gammaproteobacteria; order Moraxellales; family Moraxellaceae; genus Acinetobacter; species Acinetobacter sp. UBA2063. The sequence continues at coordinate 10,143 of NZ_DDAH01000086.1, read as the reverse complement.
CCCCAATGCAACCAAATCTAAATACTGAGTGACTTTACTAGTACTTTTTCCCTGCTGAGAACGGTAACTGGCTAATTTTGCTAGTACATAAAACGCAACGCCAACACCTGCAAGTGCTTTACTTGGAAAAATGCAACCCAGTTGATTCGGATTGACCACTGCTTCAGCGTTTGGCGTAGGTTTTGTCGTCAAATGATGATCGGTAATGATGACCTGCATCCCTAAAGCTTGGGCAGTCTCCACCCCTGCATGGCTCGATATACCATTGTCCACGGTAATCAGTAAATCTGGCTGATAGGTCTGCTGTGCCAGTTCAGCAATTTTAGGCGTGAGTCCATAACCGTACTTAAAGCGATCAGGCACTAAATATTCAACGTTCGCCCCCATTTCTTTAAGAACTAAGATCATCAATGCAGTACTGGTCGCGCCATCGGCATCATAATCACCAATAATTACGATCTGTTTTTTTTGATCAATCACTTGATCAATTAATTCAACGGCTTGATCTAATCCTTTGAGATCAGGTGGCAATAAATGCTTGAGTTTTAGCTCAAGCTCTTGTTCCGATTGCACTCCACGTCTCGCCAATATCTCAGCAATAAACGTAGGCACGCCCTGAAATTGTTCAGGGCGTGTCAAAAATGGTCTTTGTTGAATTTGAATCATGGTCATTTATGGCATCAAGCGTTGAATAATCCAAAGTCCGTTACGTTTTTCATAACTTAAACGATCATGTAAACGATTCGGACGCCCTTGCCAGAATTCATAATAATCAGCATCTAAGCGATAACCACCCCAAAATTCGGGTTTATCCAACTCAGCTTCATGTACTTGATTTTGTAAGTTTTGAAAACGCTGTTGTAATAACTCACGGCTTTCAATGACACCACTTTGTGGCGTACTAATATGTGCTGCAATTTGACTATCACGTGGACGCTTGTGGTAATAATCCGTCGATTCCTGTTCTGGAATCTTGGAAACCTGACCACCGATACGCACCTGACGCTCTAAACTCGGCCAGTAAAATAAAATTTCAGCATAAGGATTTTCCGCAAGGTCTAATCCTTTCTGACTATCATAATTGGTGTAAAAATCATAACCAGCTTCTGTCGCACCACGTAACAAAACAGTTCGCACGTGTGGGCGACCTTGAGCATTTGCTGTCGCCAAAGACATCGCATACGGTTCATGTAATTGAGCAGTGAGTGCATGATTGAACCAATTCAAGAATTGCTCATGGGGATTTACACTCATCTGGGATTCGTGTAACTCACCTTGTTCATAACTTAAACGAAGTTCACTCAGGTCTTTAATGACATCATTCATTATTACTCTCCTTTAAGCAGCTTGAGCATGAGCTCTGACTGCATCGGCTAAATGATTTGCGATGGCATCCACTTCCTGCTGTTGATCTCCCTCAACCATGACCCGAATCACAGGTTCAGTACCTGATTTACGAATCAAAATACGTCCACGACCTTTCAATTGTTGTTCAGCTTTCTCAAACTCTTCAACCAGCGCAGGGATTGAGTAGGGCTCAATCATCTGTTGCAAACGAACATTGATTAACACCTGTGGAAATAATTCAAAGTCTGCAACTAATTCATGTAATGCTTTGGCTTGCTCAACCATCACCGTTAACACTTGTAGAGCGGCAATAATCGCATCGCCAGTGGTGCTTTTATCCAGCGTTAAGATATGACCAGATGGCTCACCACCTGTGACCCAACCATTTTCTTCTAATGCCTGTAATACATAGCGGTCACCGACTTTTGCGCGTACAAAATCGACATCCGCTTTCTGTAATGCTAACTCAAGTGCCATATTACTCATGACTGTTCCAACAATACCTGTTGGTTTATTTTTGGCCTGAGTTGCAAGGATATACAGAATATGATCACCATCTACCAGCTGACCATTTTTATCCACCATCACGACACGATCTGCATCACCATCAAACGCAATACCTAAATCGGCTTGGTGATCAACCACGGCCTTTTGTAAAAATTCAGGATGGGTTGAGCCACAGTTTTCATTGATATTTAAACCATCTGGTTCATTAAAAAGCGGGATCACTTTCGCCCCAAGCTCACGGAATACAGATGGTCCAACGCTATACGCAGCACCATGGGCACAGTCCACCACAATTTTTAAGTCATTTAAGTCAAAATGGTATGGAAATGTTGATTTACAGAATTCGATGTATCGCCCGTTGGCATCTTCCACACGAACACTTTTACCTAGGTTAGCCGTATCATCAATCACTAAATCTTTTTCTAATTCTTGATTGATCTCATTTTGTAAGGCATCTGGGAGTTTTTTACCTTCACCTGAGAAAAATTTAATCCCATTATCAAAATAAGGGTTATGTGATGCTGAAATCACAATGCCTGCATGTGCATGCAAAGCACGTGTTAAATGGGCAATCGCAGGGGTCGGCAATGGCCCAAGTAAATGCACATAGACACCTGCGGCATTTAGGCCTGCTTGTAAAGCCGCTTCCAGAATATAGCCTGATAAACGCGTATCTTTACCCATAACCACAATTGGTTTGTTTTTAGGACTATTTCTTTTTAATACTTTTCCTGCTGCAAATCCTAATTTTAATGCAAATTCAGGGGTAATCGGCATTTGTCCAAATTTGCCACGAATTCCATCAGTTCCAAAATAGCTCATTCTTTACTCGCTTTCTTATCTTTATATGACGTATCGTCATATTATTTTTCATCTGTTTTACTTTACACCAAAACAAAAAAACCGTCAGTCCACTGACGGTTTTTTTATTGCCAAAATTACTAAAGATCAACCTACACGGTAGTTTGGTGCTTCTTTAGTGATCGTCACATCATGCACATGCGATTCCGACATACCTGCTGAAGTAATTTTCACAAATTTCGCATTTTGACGAAGATCTTCAATCACAGATGAACCTGTATAGCCCATAGAAGAACGCAAACCACCCATCATTTGATGGATGATATTTCCCATTGGACCTTTGTATGGAACACGACCTTCGATGCCTTCTGGGACCAACTTTTCAGCACCTGCTTTAGAGTCTTGGAAATAACGGTCAGCAGAACCTGTTGCTCCCGCCATTGCACCCAATGAACCCATACCACGATACGCTTTATAGTAACGACCTTGGAAGAATTCCACTTCACCTGGCGCTTCTTCAGTACCTGCAAGGAGTGAACCGACCATAATCGTGCTCGCACCTGCGCCAATCGCTTTCGCCATATCGCCAGAGAAACGAATACCGCCATCTGCGATCAATGGAATTTGATCTTTTAATGCATTGGCAACGCTATCAATTGCCGAAATTTGCGGCATACCGATACCTGCCACAATACGAGTGGTACAGATCGAACCAGGGCCAATACCCACTTTAACGGCATCTGCACCTGCATCTAACAATGCTAAAGCTGCATCACCTGTTGCAATGTTTCCACCAATCACTTGAACTTGAGGATAATTTGCCTTTACCCAACGTACACGTTCAATCACACCCGCTGAATGACCGTGTGCCGTATCTACGACAATCACATCTACACCCGCATCGACCAATGCTTCCACACGGCTTGGTGTTTCTACGCCTGTACCAACTGCGGCACCAACACGTAAACGACCAAGGTCATCTTTACAGCTGCTTGGATAGCTTTCCGCTTTACGGAAGTCAGTAACTGTAATCAAACCTTTGAGTTCATTGTGTTCACCAACAACTAGAACTTTTTCAATACGATGCTTTTGTAGCAATGCTTGAATATTTTCTTTCGACTCACCTTCACGAACAGTCACTAAACGGTCTTGACCCGTCATGATGTTGCTGACGGGTTGTTCAAGATTGGTTTCAAAACGAGTATCACGGCCTGTGACAATACCCACAACTTTGCCATCTTTTACAACAGGTACACCGCTAATATTATTCGCTTGGGTAATTGCAATAAGTTCACGTACTGTCGTTTCAGGCGTTACTGTGATTGGGTCTTTCACCATTCCAGCTTCGAATTTTTTTACACGGCGTACTTCCGCAGCTTGTGCAGCGATATCCATGTTTTTATGCAAAATACCAATACCGCCATTTTGCGCCATTGCAATCGCCATACGAGACTCAGTCACTGTATCCATTGCAGCAGAAACGAGAGGGATATTAAGTTGAATTCCGCGAGTTAAACGTGTCTTTAAGGAGACATCTTTTGGGAGAACAGTTGAGTAGGCAGGAAGTAATAAGACATCATCGAAGGTCAAGGCTTCTTGAACGATGGTCAGCATAACAATCTCACTGGTAATTTCCGTGAGCTATTATAAACAAATTTTGCCGTGATTTTCATTTTCTATGATGAAAATAATTTATAGGCACTGACTATCCCTGTCCTGCCTTAAAAAATTCTAACTGATCTCGGCTGGAATACTGAACACATATTCATTCATCAGGTCCACCCCGCATTCAAGTCCCTCAATCCAGTCCAGAAACTGGTTGATCATCTCTTTTCCAACAAATGCAGTCCCGTGTTGCGGCACGATCATATCAATATCCATTTGACGAACCATATTCACCCACAAACGAATGACCTTGTTGGAACACATATAACGCTGATGGAAGCCTTTCATCTTCTTGATATGAGCTTCAAAATCGGTAATCGGCTGGTTGGCATCATCAACAATTGAGGCGCCCATATCCCCTGAAAAAAGAATTTTGGCGACTGGATCATAAAACTGGAAGTTGCCTACCGAATGCAGGAAATGGGCTGGAATGGCAACAATCGCAGACTCACCCAATGCAATCACCTGACCTGTATCAGGTAGCTCAATCAGTCGTTCCTCCCAGTCTCCTTTCATGCGGTCGCTCATAAATGCAGAGTTTAAGTGCGGTAAAAAGCGTGCCCATAGCTTGGATGCCACCACCTTGGCATCAGTGTAGACCAGCCAGCGCGGCATTGAGGTAATAATGTCAGGATCTTGATGCGATGCCATAACATAGTCCAGGTTTTTCAGTTTAGTATAGCGGTTTAACTCCATGGTTAAGGGCACATAGGTCAAGTCTCCCCCTGGATCAAGCACTGCGGCGCGGTCATGGTCAATAATCAGGAACTGGTTGGCCTGAATGCCCTCACCTTTCACTAAACTGGTAAAACTAATGCATTTATGTGTGCCATTATCAAATAGTATTTGCGATGTAGTCCGCTCAAAGCTCATAACAACCCCAGAAAAAACCTTTAGATATGAAATATTTTAATTCCATAACAAAATAATGGGGTTTAGCCCATGTTTCAATCTAATATTGGACTTTTATCGTAATTTATAAGAAAAAACCCATAACAAGGTATGGGTCCTGTTTATATGCCTGGGAATGGGTACTAGAAATAATAATGCTGCACCAATGCCGAAATACCCACAACAAGGAAGATCGCGGCACCAATTTTATGAATCAATGAGATGGGGAGCTTATCTGCCAGTTTGTCGCCAATAAATACTGCTGGCGCATTGGCAATCATCATCCCTACCGTTGTTCCACACATCACCCAAAACACACTGTCAAAACGTGCCGCAAGGGCAACCGTGGCAATCTGGGTTTTATCACCAATTTCTGCCAGAAAAAACAGGATAAAGGTGGCACCAAACACACCAAATCTCTGCCATTTATTGATGCTTTCAGTTTCATCACCCAGTTCATCTGGGATCAGCATCCAGATCGCCATGCCAATAAAACCAAGCGCAAGAATCCACAATAGAATTTCAGGACTCAATACTGTAGTGATCCATTGTCCCAACACAGCCGAAAGACCATGATTAATGGTGGTGGCCAGTAAAATGGCAATTAAGATGGGAATCGGTTTACGGAAACGCGCCGCAAGCAGCAATGCCAGCAGTTGGGTCTTGTCACCCATTTCAGCAAGGGCAACAACTGAGGTGGAGATGAGAAATTCATACATGGTTGAATGCTCTGGCTAGCAAAATATACCGATGACCTATCCCTCCTGCTAGCCAAAATCAAATGGATTGATTGCAGAGTGATAAATCAAAGGTCTTGCCAACAAAAGCACAGCTGAAAAGCTGTTTTTGGTTCTTTGCTATGATGACCATGTTCTGTTGAACAATTATGTTGATCATCACCTCTCTACTTTGCGTAAAGAGCGGCTACTCCCCAATGAAGTGGTTTTATTTTACCAAAGAATTAAATCGTTTTAAATCGCTAGACTCAAAATTTTTGGTAAGTCCAAATTAGCATACGGACGATGCCCAGTAAAAAGGCCAAATAGACACTGAGGCCAAGAAAACCAAAGCTGCCCCAGCCACTTGCGCCACCCACATGCTGTGCCTGATATTCCATTGCCATGACCATCGTCGCCACCAGCATTTCCAACCCCATAACCACATACATCACCCAATTCCATGGAAAATGCAGGAAGCTGACCCACAACCCCATCAGGACAAAAACGATGAGTAGCAATGGCAGCATCACCCGATAAATCACCAACATCCTTGCACCAATTCTAAAAAAGTGTTTTGAATAATGAATTTTTATTTTATCGCAATTACCAAATAAATGATCATCATAAAAAGAAAACCCCGCTTAGGCGAGGTATTCTCAATTTAAAAATCTTTACAGCAACAAACTTCGAATATCCTTTAACAGTTTGGTCAATTTATTAGTAAAACGCGCCGCATCCGCACCATTAATCACCCGATGGTCATAGGACAGTGACAAAGGTAACATCAAACGAGGATCAAAGTCTTTGCCATTCCACACAGGCTGCATGGTTGCAGGTGAGATACCCAGAATTGCCACTTGCGGCCAGTTCACCAATGGCGTAAACGCTGTTCCACCAATACTGCCCAGACTGGTAATGGTAAAGTTGGCCCCTTGCAAATCTTTCGGTGATAACTTACGATCACGCGCTTTTTGACTTAGCTCAGCCAATTCCATCGCGATTTGCTTAATGGATTTCTGGTCAGGATTACGCAATACAGGAACGGTCAATCCATCAGGGGTTGCCACCGCAATGCCCATATGAATTTCGTTACGCAGCAGCACCGACTTCTGGTCATCTGCCAAGTGCCCAGCAAAATAAGGCTCCTCTTTCAGCAAATGGGCAACCGCTTTGGCAATAAAGGCCAGGATGGTCAAGCTAATGCCCTGCTTTTTAAAGCCGTCTTTAAGTTCGCCGCGCCATGCTTCCAGTTCAGTAATATCCGCCAAGTCAAACTGTGTCACTTGAGGGATGAAGTTATTTAATGACAATTGCGGCACAGACACCTGCTGCAAGCGTGTCATTGCCTTTACTTCACCACCGCCAAAGGCACTAAAATCTGGTAATGCTGGTAAACCAGCAGTGACTGCTGCCGCTTGGGATGAGGACGCAGCCTGTGGCACGGTGAGTCGTGTTTTCACATAGGCAAACACATCTTCTTTCATCACACGGCCATGCTCACCCGAAGCTTTTACCTGAGCAAGCACCACTCCCAGTTCACGCGCCAGTTTACGCACGGCGGGGCCTGCATAGACTTTGGCATTATCTGCTTCCTGTGCCTTGGTCAGTTTCTCTGTCTGCACAGGAGTGGCTGGTGTCGATGCTGTCGGTTGCGGCTTCGCTGTGGCTTTACTTTCTGCTGGAACCACAGCCTTAGGCTTTGCTGGGACAACCTCCTCGCCACTCACCTCAATGATTGCCAGCGCCATGCCCTGACGGACTTCCTGATTCGGTGACACATGGATGGCTTTCACAATACCCGCAGATGGGCTTGGCACCTCAACCGAGGCCTTATCAGACTCAACCACACACAGGCTTTGCTGTGCTTCGACATGGTCACCCACATTCACCAGAATTTCTGAAACCAATGCCTTTTCCACACCCAGATCAGGCACGGTAATTTCTAGCTCACCTGTTTCTGTACTGGATGAGTCAGTTTCCTGCGTTTTATCTGGTTTGGCCTCTGGTTCAGATGGCGTATCGGTGTGTGTAGTCTTGACCTGAATCAATACCACACCCTCCTTAACGCTGTCGCCCTCCTTGATCTGGACCGCCTCAACAATACCAGCAACTGTACTGGGTACTTCCACTGTAGCTTTGTCCGACTCAACCACCACAATGCTCTGTTCAGGTTCAATCTGATCACCGACTTTCACCAGCACTTCCGCAACCAGCGCCTTTTCCACGCCAATATCTGGAACTTTCACATCAAGCACTTGGCTGGAAGCTGCTGCCTGAGTAGTTTCAACTGCTGGCTTAGCTTCTGGTTCTGCTTCCACCACAGGCTTTTGTTCTGCTTTTGCTGCATCGGACTCTGGCTTATCCTGCGCAGGTGATTCAGCAGTTTGAGATTCATCTTCCAGCTCGATCAGTGCCACGCCTTCTGTCACCTCATCACCTTGCTGAACCAAAATATTTTTGACGATGCCTGCCTTGGTACTTGGCACTTCGACCGTTGCCTTGTCGGACTCCAGCACCAAAAGGCTGTCATCGACCGCAACATGATCACCGACTTTCACCAGAATTTCCGCAACCAGCGCCTTATCTACGCCAATATCAGGTGTTTGGATTTGCATAATCAGTTCCCCTCACCTGCTTGATATTCATGATATTCAGCCACCGCCTGCACCTGAGGATGCTCTTGCGGTGCCCATGCCACTGGACGATCTGTATCCAGCTCAAATGATGAAATCGCATCCTTGACCAGACGGTTTTCCACCTCACCTTCATCTGCCAGTTTCTTCAGGGTTGCTACCACGATATGGGCCGCATCTACACCGAAATAACTACGCAGGTTGCCACGGGTATCCGAACGGCCATAACCATCGGTACCCAAAGTCACGTATGGACGGTTGTCTGGTAGATAGCCACGGATTTGCTCGCTGTAGGCACGCATATGGTCTGTCGCAGAAACCACAATACCATCAGTATGGCGTAACTGTTTTGATACCCATGACTCTTGTGCTGTCTCTGTCAGTGGATGTAGACGGTTATATTCATCACATGCCATCCCATCACGCGCCAGCTCATTAAAACTGGTGACACTCCACACATTGGAATGAATTTGATATTCATCACGCATAATTTTCGCGGCTTTAATCACTTCACGCAGAATCACACCTGAACCGAGCAATTGAACAGTTGCCTGCTCATCTTTCTCTAATAAATACATGCCGCGTTTAATGCCCTCTTCAACCCCTGCTGGCATTTCAGGATGCTCATAGTTTTCATTCATCACCGTAAGATAATAGAACACCCGCTCCTGATCCTGATACATGCGTTTCAGGCCATCATGCACAATCACCGCAAGCTCATAACCAAAGCAGGGATCATAGGCAACACAGTTTGGAATGGTACTCGCCAGAATATGAGAATGGCCATCCTGATGCTGCAGGCCCTCACCGTTCAGTGTGGTACGGCCAGCGGTTGCGCCAAGCAGGAAGCCCTGTGCCTGTGCATCACCCGCTGCCCATGCAATGTCACCAATGCGCTGGAAACCAAACATGGAGTAGTACATATACATTGGAATCATCGGCAGGTTATTGGTTGAATAACTGGTGCCCAATGCCGCCCATGCGCTCATTGCACCCGCCTCGTTAATGCCTTCCTGTAGCATGTGCCCATCTTTGGCCTCACGGTAGTTCATGAGTTGCTCATTGTCTTCGGGCGTATATTTCTGTCCGTGTGCCGCATAAATGCCCAGTTGACGGAACATCCCCTCCAGACCAAAGGTACGTGCCTCATCGGGTACGATCGGCACCACATGGTCCTTGATGGCCTTTTCCTTCAATAATGCCGAGATCAGGCGCACCATCAGCATGGTGGTGGACTGCTGCTTCTCACCACTGCCTTTCAATACAGCATCAAAAATGGAAAGCTCTGGAATTGGCAGGGAGGTGCTGTTCTTACGGCGCGCAGGCAGGTAACCCCCCAACGCCTCACGACGCGCTTTCATATATTTCAGTTCAGGCGAGTTTTCCGCTGGGCGATAGAATGGCAGCTCTTCAAGCTGCTCATCATTGATCGGCAAATTGAAACGGTCACGTACATACTTCAATGAATCAAGCTGCATTTTCTTGATCTGGTGGGTTTTATTGACCGCCTCGACTTCATCGGACAAACCATAGCCTTTAACTGTCTTGGCTAAAATAACGGTTGGCTGTCCCTTGCTCTT
>NZ_DDAH01000075.1:0-5766 GCF_002333245.1 Acinetobacter sp. UBA2063 | reverse complement strand
CAACCTGCAACTCGGATAACTGCAAACGCTCCTTGGTTTGTAGTTATCCGAGTTGCAGGTTGAAACCTTAACCACGCAGTTTGATGAGCAAAATGAGCAATTGCTTGAGCTGGAACAGCAGACCCAAGCCGCCGAGCAAAATTTTACCGATGTTCAGGCACAACACAAGCAGGCACAACAGCAATTTGAACAACTTAAAACCCAAGTTGAAAAGCAGCAACAACAAAAGCTGCAAATGGCGGCACAGATTGAGCAACTAAGCAAAAATGTACTGCGGATTGAACAGCAAAAGCAGACCTTACAAAAGCAAAGCGGCCAGATTCGTGCTCAGGTTCAGGATGATGAGCAAGCGCAACTGGAACAGTTACAGCAGCAGTTGCAACGAGAGATTGTTGAACTGGAAACAGCGATTGAACAGCTACAGCAAAATCTACAAAGCCAGGAGGATCAGCAACATTTAAACAAGACTGATGCACAGAGTTTAAAAACAGAGATTCAGGTGTTATTGGCTGAACAAAAGAACCTGAATCAATTGGTGGCAAAGCAGAGTCCCAAACAGAACCAAGATATCGTTCGATTAATGCAAAACTTGCGTTTAACTGCTCAAGCTAAAGTGCATGCATGCATTATTGAGAAGTTCTTAGCCAAGTGGTTGCAAGCGCATTTGATTGAGAAAGAGCAAGCCTTTCAAGAAGGTATCGCACGACAGTTAAAATCATCACAACGGCCGCCTGTTCAAGTTGCAGGACTCGCTTTTTTAAGTGCATGGATTGAAGCACCACAATCTTCACTGTGGGCCAATGTTGCTGTGGCAGAAAATTTGGCAATAGCATTGCATCATCAGTCGGATCTCAATCAGGCACAATCCATTTTAACGCTGGATGGTTATCATGTCGGTGCGGACTGGGTTATTGCGTTGCACTACGATGAAGAGAGCCAGACTGCACAAGGGATGCTCAGTCATCAAGTGCGTTTAGAAGAAATTGAGCAGCAACTGGCACAGCAGCAGCCACAATTACTTGATCTGGAAAGCCAGTTTTCACAACAGCAGCAAAGTTTGCAACAGCAACAACAGACGTTGCAACAGCAACAACAAGGTTTGAAGCAGAAGCAAAAAGAATTACAACAACTCGATGTGCAAATTGCTAAATTACAAAGTACCGCACAGGCATTTGTGTTGCAGCAACAGCAACTGGCAGATCAGTTGAAACAACTGGATGTGCAGCTTGAAGAAGATGCCATGCAGCGGGATGATCTGGAAATTGACCTGCATGCTTTAGCAATTAAATTGGAAGCAGTGTTACCCAACTATAAGACTTTGCAGTTTCAGGTCGAAAATCTAAATGAACAATTGGATGAGCAACAACAACAGCTGACCCAACAGCAGCAGCAACGTGAAAATCTGCGCCGTCAGACCTCTCAAGCCAATCAGCAAATTGAGTTGTTAGAAAAAGATATCTCATTCCTGAAAACGCAGTATCGACAAATCATCGAACAAATTGAGCAGGCGAGGAAATTTGTTGATCCGATTCAGCTTGAGCTGCCGAACTTGGAGTCGCAATTCCACGAGCAATTGCAGCAAACCGAAAAACTGCAAAAAACCTGGAATGAATGGCAGCTGGAACTCAATCAAGTACAAGAGAAACAGCAGCAACTGACTGAACAGCGTCATCAGGCACAGCAAAAAGATGAGCAGGTGCGTGAGCAACTGGAACAAAAGCGCTTGGCTTGGCAGGCAGCAAAATCAGATCGTGAACATTATCTGGAACAGCTGAAAGAACTCAATGCGGAAGCTTTATCTGACCTGACGATAGAAATGAAAGATCATCAGCAAAAACTTGAAAAAGCCCAGCAACAATTTGAGAAAATCGGTGCTGTGAATTTGGCAGCTTCACAAGAATACGAAGAAGTGTCGCAACGTTTTGATGAGTTGAACCATCAGATGCAAGATCTGCGAAATACGGTTGATCAGCTCAAGGATGCCATGAAGAGTATTGATCAGGAAACACGAAAGCTGTTTATGACCACCTTTGATCAGGTGAATCAAGAGCTGCAACTTTTGTTTCCAAAAGTGTTTAATGGCGGTGAGGCGACCCTCAGCCTTGAGGATGACTGGCAGTCTGGGGTGAAATTAATGGCGCGTCCGCCAGGTAAACGTAACAGTTCTCTGGCATTATTGTCAGGTGGTGAAAAGGCCCTAACGGCATTGGCGTTGGTGTTTGCTATCTTTAGGCTGAACCCTGCGCCTTTCTGTGTATTGGATGAGGTGGATGCACCACTTGATGACGCCAACGTACAGCGGTATTGTAATTTGGTAAAAGAGCTTTCTGAACAAGTGCAATTCATTTACATTACACATAATAAATTGGCAATGACAATGGCAACTGATTTACTTGGAGTGACCATGCCAGAGCCAGGCACATCAAAATTAGTGACTGTGGATTTAGAACAGGCAAAAGAATACGGGTTAGTTGCGGAGTCCTAGTATGGAAATGAATACAATAATAGGCATTGTTGTCGCCGTTGTGATTATGCTCGTTGGTTTGATCATGATTTTAAGAAAACCAAAACCAGTTGAGCTTTCACTAGAAGCAGATCTTCATGTTAACCCTGAAAGTCAGCAACCTGTGATTCCTCGTCATGTAAGGGATCAGATTTTGCAAAATGATGTGGTTACCGCTGCAACCAACCGTGTTGAACCAAGTTTTAACACGGCACCGATTGAAGCAAAAGCGCCAGTTGAAATAGCTACTGCGGAAAATATTGTAAAAGCGACTGAAACTGATGTTGTGATTGAACCTGAGCCAGTTGTTGAGCTCACTTCGGATGCAAATAAACAAGAGACAGTGCTAGAATCGCAGTCTCAAGACGAAGTTGAAGCACTTTTAGCAACGCCAGAAAAAGCTCAGGATGAGAAAGCTGAAACACAGCTCAGCTTAAACCCAAATATTGAAACAGTTGAGATTGCTGAGTTTGATGGCGAAAGTAATATTCTGGATGTGCATTTGCATGAACAGCAACGCTATGATGATGAAAGTGCTTTGGCAACAGCAGAGCAAATTATTGCTTTGAATGTTTATCCAAATCCACGTCGTGCTTTGTCTGGTGATAAAGCATTAAAGGTATTGCTGAAATATGGCCTGCGTTTTGGCGAAATGTCATGTTTCCATCGTTATGAAAACACCGATGAGCCAAGCCCATTGATGTTCTCCGTATTACGCGTCACAGATAATGGCCCAGCGGGCTTTGACCTGGAAACATTGTCTGCGGAACAGGTGCAGGGTCTGGCATTTTTCCTTGCATTGCCAAACAGCAAGGCGGTGACAGGCTATGACATGATGACCAGCATTGCAGGCTTAATTGCGCGTGAGATTGATGGTAAAGTTTACGATGAAAACAATCTTGAATTCACGCCGCAGTTGAAAGAGCATTGGCGTCATCATGTGATTGATTATCGTCCAAATCAAGCAACGGTTTAATCAATCTTTTATAATAAATTCAGTAAAAGTTATAGGGCGGTTTTCCGCCCTTTTATATGGTGAAATCTAAATGGAACACAACTCAGTTATTGAGCAAATGCGTCAGTTAATTCAACTGATTGCAAAACATAATCATGCTTATTATGTAATGGATCAACCTTGCATTTCTGATAGTGAATATGACCATTTATTTCATCAACTGAAAGCCTTAGAACAACAATATCCAGAATGCATTCAGGCGGATACACCGACCAATAAAGTTGGTGGTCAAGCTTTGTCAAAATTTGCAAGCGTGACCCATGCAGTGCCAATGTTGTCATTGGGCAATGTGTTTAATCAGGAAGATCTGTTTGCCTTTGCCCGTCGTATTGATGAACGTTTACCCAATCAAAAAGTCCAGTATGACGTTGAACTTAAACTCGATGGCTTAGCGATTTCACTGTGGTATGAAAATGGTGTCTTGGTTCGTGGCGTGACCCGTGGTGATGGTGAGACAGGCGAGGATATTACCCAGAATGTTAAAACCATTCGAAATTTGCCGAAAGTATTATCAAGTCAGCATCAAGCCATTCCAGAGTTTCTGGAAGTTCGTGGTGAAGTATTGATGCCAAAGCAAGGCTTTGAAAAACTCAATGCAGATCAGGAAGCCAAAGGCGATAAGACCTTTGCCAATCCACGGAATGCAGCAGCAGGAAGTTTGCGCCAACTTGATCCAAACATTGCAGCTTCACGTCCATTGGCGTTCTATGCTTATGGTATTGCGCAATGTCAGCCCAATCATGGCCTTGAGACCATGCATGACAGCCTGCACTGGTTAACCAAATTTGGTTTTGAAATCGCAGAACGTCAATTTCTCTGTGCCTCGATTGAGGAGGTACAGCAACGCTATGAACAAATCCAACAAGAACGTCCAGATCTTAAAGTTGAAATTGATGGTATGGTGATTAAGGTCGACAGTCTTAAACAGCAACAACAATTGGGCTTTTTAAGTCGTGAACCACGCTGGGCAATCGCTTATAAATTCCCCGCACAAGCGGCACTGACCAAAGTCGAAAATATTGACTGGCAAGTGGGACGTACTGGTACGCTTACTCCTGTCGCGCGTTTAACACCTGTCTTTGTTGGTGGTGTAACGGTATCTAATGTGACCTTACACAATATTGGTGAAATCCATCGTTTAGATGTGCGTATTGGCGATACCGTTAGTGTCTACCGTACTGGCGATGTGATTCCAAAAGTTGAGAAAGTTTGGGTTGAGTTCCGACCTGCCAATGCGGAGATCGTCCATCTCCCGACGAATTGTCCTGTATGTGAATCGCCTGTTGTTATACCTGAGGGTGAGGCCTTGGCACGTTGTTCAGGTGGCCTGTATTGTGCAGCACAACGGATCGAAGCCATTCGTCACTTTGTTTCGCGTAAAGCCTTGGATATTGAGGGCTTGGGTGATCGTTGGGTAGAGTCACTTCTGCATCTCGATTTACTTAAAGATGTCGCTGATATTTACCATTTACATGAACATCGTGACACCTTATTGACCATCGAGAAAATGGGTGAAAAATCCGTTCAGAACTTGATTGATGCCATCGAAGCGAGCAAGAAAACTACCTTGGCACGTTTTATTTATGGCTTAGGTATTCGTGGTGTAGGTGAAACTACAGCACGCATGTTAGCCAATACTTTCCAAACTTTGGATGCGTTGAAAGCTGCCGATGTTGAAGCACTTAAGAAAACGCCAGATGTCGGTGATATTACAGCAGAATGGATTGCTGACTTTTTCCAAGCACCACATAACATTGAAGTACTCGATCGTTTATTGGCAGCAGGAATTCATTGGGATGCACCGACAGCTCCAACACGTCAACCATTGAATGGTGAAAGCTGGGTAGTGACAGGTACACTGGAAAGTATGGGGCGTGATGAGGCGACACAAAAGTTACAAGCTTTGGGTGCACGTGTCAGTGGTAGTGTTTCCAGTAAAACCAAATGTGTGGTGGCTGGTGAAAAAGCAGGAAGCAAGTTGGATAAAGCGCAGAAACTGCACATTCGGGTGATGAATGAACAAGAGTTTCTGGATTTCTTGGCGCAGTACGGAGGTGTTGAATGAGTATTAAAGCATTGAAAGCCCATCTAGTCACAAAATCTGAAAAAGAATTGCTTCAAGAAATTGTTAAACTATATCAACAGTTCTCAGTAGTCAGAGATTTTTATCCGAATAGCCGTAAAACCTCGGGGTTTAGCCCGAGGATATAAGGCTGCAATCCGCTAGCCCCCTTGTGGGGATTAGCTA
>NZ_DDAH01000044.1:0-4355 GCF_002333245.1 Acinetobacter sp. UBA2063 | reverse complement strand
AATTATTTCTCCAGAATGCTTGCCTGATGATCAGGTGACACAAACTGCTGCAAAATCGCCGCATGAAACATCTTGAGTTTTGGTAAAGCGCCACCATTATTGACTGCATACCGCCATTCACCCACTTGTGAAGTCTTTCAAACTTGGCAAGTCAAAGCGTTGTTTGTGCGCTGTACGGAATACTGGAGAAAAAGATGTCTGATTTACGCCAACGCTTTTATATTGAAGACTGCCCTGTTCGCGGTGAGGTGGTTCATTTGGAAGAAACGCTGCAAACCATTCTGGCACAACGTGAATATATGCCTGCGGTGCAAAGCCTGCTGGGTGAAATGCTCAGTGCCACCGCCTTACTGGCAAGCACGCTTAAAATCCGTGGCCGTATCAGCCTGCAAATTCAAGCCAATGGCACATTCAAGTGGGCAATGGCGGAATGCAACCACTTGGGTGAAGTGCGCGCACTGGCGGATTATGAAGATGACCCAAGATTCGTAGAGGGGTCGGATAGCCGTACTGTACTTGCATCACTGAGCAGTCCTGTTCTATTTATCAATATCGAACCTGAGCATGGCGAACGCTATCAGGGGATTGTACCACTGGATCAACCGACACTGGCAGGTTGCCTGATGCAGTATTATGACCTGTCTGCACAGATTCCAACACATATTGTTCTGGCAACCAACAGTAAACGTTCGGGTGGCTTACTGATTCAGTTGCTTCCGCGCAATAATGAGGAAGAACAAAAACTGGTGGATGAGGACTTATGGCCACGTCTGACCATGCTGACTGAAACACTAAAACCAGAAGAGCTAACCGACCTACCAGCCAATGAAATTCTCTATCGTTTGTATAACGAGGAAGAGGTACGTTTACCTGATGTTGAGCAATTAAAGTTCGGTTGTACCTGTTCAAAGGAACGCTGTGCCAATGCGCTGATCCAGATTGGGGTGGATGCGGTACACGAAACGCTGGAAGCACAGAATCCAATTCAGATGGATTGCCAGTTCTGTAATGCACGCTATGAATTTACCGCCGAAGAGGCTTTGGCCTTATTTGGTGAACATTTGAGTTAATTGATTTTTCTCATAAAAAAAGACGGGCTGCCGTCTTTTTTTATTTTACGTTAAGGTCTACTGGATAAGGCATTTATCCAAAACTCTATCTCAGTTAAAGTTATAGCCCAATGGATATCATGATCGGTGTCAGCCAAGCCAAAGTGCTGGCATTTTTTCCAAAACAACAAAACAAGTCTTATACAATCCAGCCTATTGAAATCTTGGCAATTCGCTTCATAATAAAAGAAACATCTCATTATTATATTTAAGATCATGGCAAAAAATTATTATGAAGAGCTCGGTGTTTCAAGAGATGCCTCAGCAGACGAAATCAAAAAAGCATATCGTAAACTGGCAAAGAAATATCATCCAGATATTAGTAAAGAGGCAGATGCTGAAGCCAAAATGCAGGCGATTAATGTCGCCTACGATACCTTGGGTGATGCCACTAAAAAGGCTGAATATGACCAGATGCTGGATCATCCGCAGGGTTTTGCTGGCTTTGGTCAGGGTGCTGGCGGATTTGGTCAGGGCACGGGTGGATTCGATGGTTCCCAGTTCTATCGCCAAAGTTCAGACGATGGGGGTGCAGACTTTAGTGGCTTTGAGGATTTATTTGGTCGATTTGGCTCAGGTTTTGGTGGTGGGCAGCAGCGTTCGCAACGCCAGCAACGCAGTTACAAGGGCGAAGACCAGCATGCCAGCATTCAAGTTGACTTAAATATTGCCTATCACGGTTCAACCCAACAGATTACCTTGCAAATTCCAACTTATAACGTCTATGGTGAGCCTGAAGTACAGCGGAAAACCTTGCAGGTTAAGATTCCAAAAGGAATGAAAGAAGGTCAGCAAATTCGCTTAAATGGTCAAGGGCAAAGTGGTATTAATGGCGGTGAAAATGGTGATCTTTATATTGAAA
This sequence comes from Acinetobacter sp. UBA2063, assembly GCF_002333245.1. Taxonomy (NCBI): domain Bacteria; kingdom Pseudomonadati; phylum Pseudomonadota; class Gammaproteobacteria; order Moraxellales; family Moraxellaceae; genus Acinetobacter; species Acinetobacter sp. UBA2063. The sequence continues at coordinate 2,384 of NZ_DDAH01000044.1, read as the reverse complement.
TCCAATATAAAGATACCGATCGTATTCGTATTGAAGGGGCTGATGTCTATCAAACTATTGATGTAACTCCGTGGGAAGCAGCTCTAGGACAAAGCATTGAAGTCAATACTCCCGCAGGGCAACTCAAAGTCAACTTACCTAAAAATGCCAAAAATGGACAACAATTACGTCTCAAAGATAAAGGAATACCAAATAAAACCGCAGGGCATTTATATCTAATTATTAATATTGTTTTACCACCAGCACACAGTGAACAAGAACAACAGGCTTATCAACAGTTTGCCGAAGCCTTCTCCACTTTCCGACCTCGTGCCTCATAAGGAGCAAGATCATGACAACTATTCAATACAAAGAAATTCAATATGACGGTCACTGCCAAGTTGAAATTATTGATGAACAATTGGCACTTGATCTCGAACACTTTGCAGAAGCATGTGGCCAAAGTACAGATTGGGTTTTAAAACTGATTGATTATGAAATTTTACAAATCCAAGTCGATCCACAAAGTTATCAGTTTATCGGTGAAGATGTCGCCCGAGCACGTCGAGCCTATCGTTTACAACGTGACTTTGATGCCAGCCTATCTGCGGTTGCGGTGATGCTGGACCTGATTGATGAAGTGCAGCAACTCCGCAGGCAATTAAAACATTTTCATTAATTGAAAAATAAAAACTGAAATATAAGCCATGATGCTTATATTTCAATCAATTTCAAGTCTGGTCATTTACTTAACTGATTGAACAGTGCTAATTTTTGAAAGGTTTGCATACTGGTTGCATTCACAATATCAATCGCTTCACGTTTCGGCGCATAGTCAAAAGGCAGTAAATAACCAGTTTTTGCCGCTGTATTTTGATAAAAATCGGTATTTTTAGTATTTAAAGGTAATAACACTAACGACTGTGACTGAGGGATAGCTTTGATTTGCTTCTGCTGATTATATACAGTTCCTGCCTGATCTTTAAAATACCGATATGCACCTAACGAATTGTTTGGGTTATAGGGTCGAGCAACCGAATGTAAACCCAAGATTGGTTTAGAGGTAGATTGATCATGTCCCGTCAATGGTAGATAAAGTACATTAAATTTTTTCCAAAGTTTATCATCAGGGCTGCTCGTATAAGGGAAGTTGAGCGAGTAATCCCAGTTGCCATCAGGTAAGAATGAGTTGCCTGATGAAAAGATAACTTTTTTCATTTCATCATTCAGCACCTGATAACGATCTTGTTTATCATCTTTTGAACTTGCCCAAAATGCCCATTTCGATTCTAAACTTGGTGCAATCCCTGAGTCTTTTGATATATACACACCATCGTTATGGTTTTTATCCACTGTTCCAAGCCATTGTGGCGTGGGTTGTACTACCCAGGCACGCCCATAAATTGTCTGATATGCACCGAACATTTGTATAAAGACCAAAGTCGCTTTGTCTTTTCCTTGATCCTGAGGATTAAAAATATATACAGGATACCATGGGGTTTGCATTGGGGTATTTTTATACAGACTCAAAGGATTTTGCCCTCTGTCTCGATAAGCCACAGATTGCATGACTTTGTTGCCGTACTTATCATCGTTATACGCTGAAATATCTGCCCAAATGGCCAACTCAGGCTCGCCATTCGCCTGGATACGGAGTGGCATATATCCCCCAGATCCCTCCGACCAGACTTTACCTTTTACAGGGTCTAACAATGTTCTCACATAATCATAATATTCAGGTGTTCCCAATTCTTCATACAATTTACCTTGATAAATATTGGCATTTTCCGCTGTCTTCGCAATCTTACCAAGCTGATCCAGCATCCAACCATTCAAGATATTCGAGTTCACATCTACACCAGCGGTCATTGATTGGATTATGATTTCATAAGCCTTATCTGCGGCATTGCTATAAAATTGACTGAACTTTTGACTGAGTTCAGATGAAACCTGACTCACAGGTAAAGTCGATAAGAAACTTAAATAACTATTTAAACGTCCAAGTTTTTCCAGCTCTATCATTAAAGTCTGTAAATTTTCATATCCCTCGAACGTCTGTTCTGTTTCGTCAGGAATTTTCAAATCTGGGCGTAACTGAGGGATGACCTCATCATAAGCACGTAATTCAAAATCATTGGTAAATGTACCTGGTACTCGTACATTATTACCATTGTCGTCTGCATTCAGCGCAAACAGTAACGGTTTTTGCTCCGCTTGTTTTTGTTGATCTCTTGCCTCATTTAAAGCATTCAGCTCTTTTTGAAACTGTTGATAGAGTGTTACAGAACTATTGAGTTGAGGTTGAGGTTGTCCCTGCTCTACTTTTGCTTGTGTTGTTTGTGCATCTTTTTCTGGATCTGTTTTTTTTTATTATTTTTCCCTTTCTTCCAAACTCTTAAACAAAT
>NZ_DDAH01000260.1:0-3277 GCF_002333245.1 Acinetobacter sp. UBA2063 | reverse complement strand
CACCTAATTAACATAATATAAAAAAATATAATATTATATGGTGTAATGATGTCTAGTATTCTCTTAGCATTGATCGGTGGTGGAGTTTTGGGCATTGCCGTTGTGGGCTATTTATATATCAATGGTCGTATTGCAGGTATGAGTGGTTTACTTGCCCAGTTATTACAACCAAAGTCTCTGAGTGGGAATCCAGCACTTTGGTTTTTACTTGGGTTATTTCTCACACCGTTTATTTACCAATTATTTGTAAAGCCTGAAATTATCATTGAATCCTCGCCATTCACTTTAATTGTAGCAGGGCTTTTGGTTGGCTTTGGAACACGTTTAGGTTCAGGCTGTACCAGTGGGCATGGTATTTGTGGTATCAGCCGATTGTCTCTACGCTCAATTATTGCAACGGTGACATTCATGCTTGCAGGAATGATCACCGTCTATCTTGTGCGTCATGTCATAGGAGTCCATTCATGAAAAACCTGTTTGCTTTCCTGTTTGGTGGTTTATTCGCTTTAGGTTTAATGGTCTCAGGCATGTCAAACCCTGCAAAGGTATTGGGTTTTCTGGATGTGTTAGGCGATTGGGATATTAGCCTGATGTTTGTCATGATTGGTGCAATTGCGGTGGCAATCATTCCATTTCAAAAAGCCATTCGACATCCTAAAACTTTATTGGGTGAAACGATGCTATTACCCAACAATAACCAAATTGACCAAAAACTGATGATTGGGGCTGTACTGTTCGGTATCGGCTGGGGAATTGCAGGTATTTGTCCAGCACCTGCAATTACTTTAATTGGACTGGGTTATTCACAAGCCTGGTATTTTATTGCTGCAATGATGTTTGGAATGTTTATACATCGCTTATGGGCTGAACGATAGGAGATATACTTATGCAACATCCTCAAGTCAAGGCTTTTTTTGACCAAAAGACTAATACGTTCAGTTATGTGGTCACTGATCCAGGTACACAGGTTTGCGCAATAATTGACAGTGTGTTGAATTATGATGCGGCATCTGCCTCAACATCGACTCAGGGTGCAGATGAAGTTATTCAATACATTGAAGAAAATCAGCTCAAGGTGGAGTGGATTTTAGAAACTCATGTTCATGCGGATCATTTAACCGCTTCGCAATATTTAAAAAGCAGGTTGGGTGGAAAAATTGCCATGAGTGAAAAGATTGCAATTGTGCAGGAAACTTTTAGTGCAATCTATCATATTGATCTTAAATATTTTAATACCCATCAAACCTTTGATTATTTGTTTAGGGATCATGAGCATTTTAAAATTGGTGAGTTGGATGCCTACAATATTCCAACACCAGGTCATACGCCAGCCTGTCTAAGTTATGTGGTTGGTGATGCAGTTTTTGTGGGTGATACGTTGTTTATGCCTGATTATGGGACAGCACGCTGTGACTTTCCAAAGGGGAGTGCGGAAGTCTTATATGATTCTGTGCAGCAGCTTTATAAGTTACCTGAACAGACTCGCGTTTTTCTTTGCCATGATTATAAGCCTGATGGGAGAACTGAGTTTGTGTGTGAAACCAGTATTCAAGCACAAAAGCAGGGAAATATTCATTTAAATGCCAAAACAGCTAAACAGGATTTCGTGCATATGCGTCAGGCGCGTGATGCGACATTAACAATGCCCAAATTGATTCTACCTTCCATACAAATCAATATGGATGCAGGACGTTTTCCTGAACCAGAATCCAATGGAATACGTTATTTGAAATTACCATTAAATTATTTCAAGTCCTAAGCTGATTCGCAAAGAAGCCTTATTTTTGCAATAAGGTTTCTTTTTAGTTCGATTATAAATAGCCTAAGTGAATTTTAAAAATTTGCAGAATAAAACTATCTCATAAATTTAAATCAATTATTAAATATCAATGTCTTGTTTATTATCAATAAAGAAATAAAAACAGCGGATCCATTAATGCGCTGTTTTTAAAATTGAATTTGAAAATTAACTAGTCAAAACTTCTTTATTCCAGCCATAACAATTGCTAAGGCAATTGGCAAGAACAGTGTGATCAATCCAGAATCCATAACTGTTTCTTCCTTTGATATGTTTTTGTCAAAATTTTTAGAAAGCATTCTACTGTAACAATTCATCCCAGAAAAAGTTATCATAATTTTCTCTAGTAAAAATATCCCCACTTAAACAATAACTTAAAAACAGGATTTAATGTTTAGACAATGGTGACGTGTGGGCAAGTGGTTCGTGGGGAAATCGTGACAACTCAAGCAGTTTGACAAGAATTTAATTTCTTATTTTGAAGTGGGGCGAATTTGATGCAGATATGATAATCAACACTAAGAGATAGAAAGGTGATGTTTATCGTAGTAATTTGCATCCTGAGCTGCTTAAATTATTAGTGAATAGGTATTTTTTAGCGGCACGATGATAGAAATAGAAACCCATCCACTCACTCCATTTTTGCCTGGTAATGCAAAACTGCTGATGCTGGGGAGTTTTCCACCACCCCAGAATCGGTGGAAGATGAACTTCTACTATCCAAACTATCAAAATGATATGTGGAGAATATTTGGCCTGATTTTTTTCAGTGATAAAAACCACTTTTTAGATTTACCCAATAAAAATTTTAAGGAAAGTCAAATCCGTGAGTTTTTGTCCCAAATTGGAATTGGGATATTTGATACGGCCTATCAAATTAAACGCTTGCAGGGCAATGCCTCAGACAAGTTCCTGGAAATTGTGACTCCAACCGATTTGTCAGCTTTGCTTGAGCAAATACCAATGTGTAATACCATTATGACAACGGGAGACAAGGCTACAGATACGCTGATGCAGCATTTTCCAGATCAGCCTATCAAGCCCATGATCGGTCAATCGGTAAAGGTGGGTTATGATAATCGTGAGCTAAGCTTATATCGGTTGCCTTCATCATCACGGGCCTATCCATTGGCACTGGAAAAAAAAGCGGACATTTACAAACAGTTCTTTCAACAAATTGGCTTGGTTTAATTATAAAAAGAGGAGAACAGCAGGCAGCCAAAGCAATTGAACATGATTTTCAAGAATTATCCAGCTATTTAAAATCACCTAAATAATCTTATGCTGATTTATGGAGCATAAGCATTAAAATGAAGCCGTTTTGGCACCAAAGCTAAGTCTATTCATCAAAAATCAATTAAATAAAAAATAAGTTATTAATTTATAATAAAAAATATATCTGGCACATTTTCTGCATTGATTCATCCAAACTTGTATACAAGATGGGATTCATAAAATGCATGAGATAAAAACTTTAGG
>NZ_DDAH01000229.1:1525-15797 GCF_002333245.1 Acinetobacter sp. UBA2063 | reverse complement strand
CATTAAAAAAATTAAAATAACTTTAAATTATAGAAACTAAGCCCTAAACACCAAGAAATGAAATTGCACCAAAAAAAATCACAGTGCCATAAAAAGAATCAATATTGTTTCATATTGGTGCAAAATCAGTTGAATGGATCACTGACCTCTCTTCTCTCGGAATCTGAATTTTCTTTTAATTTTTCAGAACTGGAAGTAGGTTGAGCTGCAGACTGACTCTGTTTTACATTTACAACATTGCCCTGCGCATCACGTTGTGTCACTGTCGTTTTCACGGTTGTCGTTGGGTCGCTTAATGTCCGCCCCCCCCCAGCCAACACTGTTTTTTGTGATGTGTTGGCACCAATCAGCAGAGTTTCATCAACTTCTGGAAGAGCCACAGGTTTTAGTTGAATCGCATATAATTGGTTTGCAGCAGATTTTAACTCATCAGAACCCAAATCATTTACAAAATCGGCGTAGGCCGATAACTGCTGTGCTTTGGGTTGAATGGATTCGGGTAAAACCAGATTCAACTGTGAAAACTGGCGGTTTGCTTCTTCTGAATTTGAGAAGACCCCATAAGCCAAAACATACTGCTCAGCCTGGTCCTGCCCACTCAAACGAAAATAAATGAATTTTTTCCGATCAGGACGACTTAAAAGAAAATTCTTCACAATCGCCTCATCTGAACTACGGAAAATTTCCATGGTCCATTGACGCTGATTTTCCTTGATAAACTTTGTGCCACGAAATTCAGGCGCATGCTCATTAGACACCACCACCCGTGTGGTTAAGTCCAATGGTTTTACCTCATCAGAAAAGGCTCCCAAATGGGCGGTCGCAGCAACTTTCTCTGGCTGAATCTGCACCTGCGCTTCAGTTTTAGCTGGCTGCTCAACCTCTACCAACGCTTTATTATCTGTAATCGCCCAAAAAACCAATGCGGCAATTAAACAAGCCAGCGCAAAAACCAGCCAACTGTACTGTTGAATATTTTGCCAGATTGATCGTGACACAGCCATGCTTTTCCCAAATGTTTAATTATGCAGATTGATTCGCAAGAATGGATTGCTTCATCAGCTCAATATCAAAGTCCTTAGTGATGACAGCCTGCCCCAATTTCTTAAGTAAAACCAGGCGCAACTGACCATTTAAGACTTTTTTATCATGTGACATATAAGCCAGAAACTCATCTAATGGAATTTTCGGACATGATATCGGCAAATTGGCACGTTGAATGATTTTTTTTGTACGCTGCACATCTTCAGCTGAAATCCAGCCCAGGCGATGGGACAAATCTGCCGCCATCACCATACCTGTTGCAACGGCCTCACCATGCAACCAGGTTCCATAGCCTAGATAGGACTCAATCGCATGGCCAAAGGTATGACCCAGATTTAATAGTGCCCGCTCACCCTGCTCTTTTTCATCATTGGCGACAATCCTGGCTTTATGGGCGCATGAACGATATACCGCCTCCGCCAGCAGGTTGGCATCACGTCCTACCAATGCATCCATGTTCTGCTCCAACCAGACCAGAAAATCCACATCACCCAACAAGGCATATTTAATCACCTCAGCTAAACCTGCAGACAGTTCACGGTCAGGCAAAGTATCCAATTGGGCCATATCTGCCAATACGACTTGAGGCTGTTGAAAAGCGCCCAGCATATTCTTGCCAAGTGGATGATTAATTCCAGTCTTACCGCCTACGCTTGAATCCACCTGGGACAACAAGGTGGTCGGTACCTGAACGAAATTTACCCCACGCTGAAAACAGGCCGATGCAAAACCCGCCATATCTCCAATTACACCACCACCCAAAGCCAATACGGTGCAATCTCGGTTAAAGCCAGCTTCAAGCAATCCATCAAAAATCAGGTTTAGATGCTGAATATCTTTATATTGCTCACCATCAGGCAATATACATTGTGCAACCTGTTTATCCAGAGCACTCAATGCGTCCACATAATGCTGCATATATAGAGGGGCTACTGTTGTATTTGAAACCAGCATCACCTGCCGACCATGCAGGTAAGGTTTAAGTAATTTTTCAGGATCTAAATGACTGCCAATAAAAATCGGATAACGACGCTCACCTAACTCAACATATAATGTTTGCATATAATTAAACCACTAAAAGAATCACTTGACGGACCGAGATAAAATAATTTGGAGAATCCGTTGTGCTAAATCACGTGCAGCACCCTGATTTGTCTCAATAATATGATGTGCAACTTCACGATATAAAGGATCACGTGCAGTCAATAACTCTCGTAGTTTTTGTTCTGGATTTTCGACTTGTAATAATGGACGGTTTTTATCACGATAGGTTCGCTGTAGCTGAAGTTCTACAGGTGTATAAAGATAGACAACGATACCACGTTGTTTAAGAAACTCTCGATTCGCAGATTGAGTAACCGCTCCACCACCCGTAGCTAAAACCAGTGCGGAGCGAGCCGTTAATTCATTCAAGACATTGGTTTCACGCAGCCGAAATCCAGCTTCCCCTTCTTTCTCAAAAATCCAGGGAATGGTCGCACCTGTTTTCCGCTCAATTTCATGATCACTGTCAAGAAAGTCTCGCCCTAACAACTCGGCTAGATGTCGGCCAACTGTTGTTTTTCCCGCCCCCATTGGCCCCACCAAATAAATATTTGGCAGGGTTTTAAACGCTTTGCTTGGCAACGCGCCACCTATATTCATTGCAACTATTGAAAATATATTAATGATTTCTGGTCAAGGTGTCATTAACAATTCTCGGGGTCACAAAAATAAGTAGTTCGCGTTTATTTTCAGTTTTTGAATCACGACGGAATAATTTACCCACATATGGCAAATCCCCAAGGAAAGGTACTTTTGTTTGAGAGTTATTACTGGTTTCTTCAAAAATACCACCCAACACCACAGTTTCACCATTATTAACCAAGACATTAGTATTCACCATGTTTTTATTAAAATAGAATTGTCCTTGAGGGGTTACACCAGCAATACTATCTTTCTTAATATCAAGATTCATTTGAACCTTTCCATCTGGTGTAATACTCGGCGTTACATCTAAACTTAATACCACATCTTTAAATTCGATTTTCGGCGTAGCATTTGCCCCAGTACCCGTTGAGGATGAAAAAGGAACTTGAGAACCTGACTCAATTTTTGCAGTTTGTTTATCCGCAGTCATAACTTTAGGCGTTGAAATCACTTCGCCATAACCATCTGCCTGTACAGCTGAAAGCTCTAAATCCAACATAAAGTCAGACAAGCTAATTAAGCCAAATGCAATACGACTGGCACCTGGCGTTACCGCTCCCAAATCCACATTAAGGTTATCAGGGCGTTCAATTGTATACTTATAACCACCTAAATCAGAATCTTTCTCAGGTTTTCTCAAATTCCACAAGGTTGTATCACTACCACCTACCAATAAATTCCTATTATTGGTAACTCCTTGAGAAAGCACACCCCATTTTACCCCCATCTCTTTACTAAAATCGGTACTTGCACTGACAATACGTGCCTCAATCATCACTTGCTTAACCGACACATCCAATAAATCAACCATTTTACGAATTTGATCAATTTTCTGCGAAGTATCATTGATAATGACAGTATTGGTACGCGGATCAGTTGATAATGTACCACGTGGACTTAACAGACCATCTACCAAAGTATCATTATTCGCCATACCTGATGAATTGTTGTTATTGCTACTATTTTTACCTTGCGTAATCAGTTTTTCAATATCAGCCGCTTTTGCATAGCTCAAGCGAATATATTCAGTTTGAAGAGGTGCCAATTTAACACTTTGTGCAATCGCTTTAGCTTCTTCTTCTTCTGCCTTAATTAACTCAGAAACAGGTGCAATCCAGATCACATTTCCATTACGGCGTTTATCCAAATTTTTAGTTTTCAGTACGATATCTAAAGCTTGGTCCCAAGGTACATCTTTTAAACGGAGAGTAATATTACCTTGTACGGTATCAGCTGCCACCATATTGATGCCAGTGAAATCTGCAAGAAGTTGTAAGACACGGCGTACTTCGATATCCTGAAAATCTAAAGAAATCTTATTACCTGTATAGATTTGTGATTTTGCTTTTGCTGGAGATTTATCCTCTGGACGTTTTAAACTAATCGTTAATTTATTTTCTGCCTGATAAGCCATATATTCATAACTGCCTGCAGACTGAATGGTGATCACACCATTACCTTTATCATTATAAGCATCCACACTGGCAACAGGGGTAGCAAAGTCATTGGTATTTAAACGACGTGCCAAGTGAGCTGGAATTTTATTGCCCATTGTGCGCACCACAATCTTACTACCTTGTTGCTGTACATCAACAGGGGTATTACCTCCCAAAAGGTCGATGACAACCAAGCCCTCGCCATCCTTGCCTCGTTGAAATCCAATATTAGATACGCCTTGTTGAGGCTGACGTGCTACCGTAGGCGCATTCGTTGCCGATGGTCGAACTGAATTAATTTTAAGAACAAAGGTGTTTCCCTCTACACGTGTGGTAAATGCACCTGCATCCTTTAAGTTCACAATGACACGAGAGCGCTGATCATCCGCAGCAACCTCAATGGAACTTGCCTCGCTGGTTGAAACTGGTATCGAGGTCTGTTTTAAACTTTGTTGTGCCTTATCAAAATCCAGGATCAAGCGGGAAGGTTGCTCAAGCTGATAGGCCTGTGGCTGAGGCGGCAAACCATTAAACATGACACGGATTTCTGTACCCTGATCGGCCAAACTCATTGGCACAATATTGGTCATACTCACTTGTGCTGATGCAACCTGCATGATTGCGATGGCAACAGCACCCATAGAAAACTGACGGAATGCATGATTCATGGTCTTCGCTTCCCCAAATAAAGAATCTTTAAACTGTTTTTTCATTGTTATTCCCTTAATCTACTGTGCTGGTCCAATTAAAACGAGTGTTCTAGGCCTTTCCACATAACCCTCTCGCCCATCTGGCACAATCTCCACCAAATCAATCTGAGTTGGACTAATTTTAATAATACGTCCCTGATTCATACCCAGATAACTACCTACCTGAACACGCTCAATCTGTCCATCAGGCGTTTGGATTAAGGCAATTGTATCATTGGATTTACCGCGCATACTGCCTTTCATAATCAGCGATTCCAAAGCATAACTCTCTAATGGCTGTGGCTGACGATTAAAATTAGGATAAACACGCTTACCTGCCATAATCTTAAGTTCAGCAGCCAGAGAACTTGGCATAAACGGGCTTTTTAACTGATGTGCTGCATAGTTAAATAATGGTACAGGTATAAATATAGGTGCAGGTTCAATCGGTAAAGGTGGCTGATTGCGAATTTCTGCCATCTGTTGATTGACTGCATCAATACGCGAATCACATCCGATCAACGACATGCCAATGAAGAAACATAGTAACAACTTATACTGGTTCATTATTACTCTCCTCCCTGAGCAGGTGTAGGTTGATTACTACCTGTTTGAGGTGCAGCAACCGTATCACTATTTGTTTGCTCATCCGCACCGACATAGCGATAAGTTTTTGCTTTTACCGTATAATTAATGACTGGAATATCAGATTTTTTCTCAGTATCTTGTTTTGCTTCAACCGTAAAATCATGCAAGGTTACAATACGTGGCAAGGCAACAATCCCAGTTGTAAACGCCCCAAATGCATGATAATCCCCCGTAGCTTCAATACTAATGGGCTGCTCAATGAAAAACTCTTGCTTAACTTCATTTTCCAGACGAATATTTTTAAACTTCAAGCCAGAGTTCACACCAGTCAAGTTAATGTCTTCAACCAGACTTGGAATTTCAGTCTCTTTAGGTAACTGTTCCAATTGCTGATTAAAGTTTGCTTCCATTTCCTGCAATTGTGTTTGATATTGTTGCAAATTACGCAGTTTTGAGTCTTTCTCCTTAAACTCATTCAGCAAGCTCTGCTCTTTTGCCTGTGCATTTGCGATTTCCTCCAACTGTGACTAGATCACCACAAAATAGCCAAGCGCAAGCACAGCCAGAAAAATAAAAATCCAGCAGGTTATTTTGACAGACGCAGGCCAGCTACCGTAGTTATTCATATCCAACGTATTAAATTGTTGGAAGAACTGCTCTACAGTCATCTTCTTTTTCTTGATCGCCACCGTCTCTTGATTTAAATCATCTGACTTCTCTAAGTTCATTGCGCCACTCCTGATGCTGCTGGATCAGCTTCCGCAGTTGTCCCTATTTCCCCTAAATCCACGGTTACAACAAAGCTTCCATAGTTTTCTTCAACACGTGGCACAAGAGATGCTGCTGTTTTATCTTTTTTCTCTTCAGCTGCCAGAAATGAATTCATAAAGGCATTGCGATACCAAGGTGATGCCTCAAGATTACGCAACAGTTCAGCCACTGTATTTGGACTTTCCGCCTTTCCTTCAATGGTGAACTTATCCCCTGTACGGGTAAATTTAGTAAGATACATGGTTGGCGGTGTCACACGTACCAGTTCATCAACCAGACGCACGGTTATTGGACGTTGCCCCTGCAATCCCTGAATCAATTTCATACGCTCGATAATCGCATTACGGCGCTCTTGCAGACCGTCTAGTGATTTTAACTGGGCATCCAGATTTTGGTTGGTACTGACAATCAATTGGTTGGCCTGTTCCTGATCATCCAGCTTCTGATCAAAATACACCCAACCAGAAAAGACTGATGCGACCCCTAATGCAGCAACCCCAACACAAAATGCAACAAATTTTTTCTTTCGTTGTTCTCTTAGCTCATCACGCCAAGGGAGTAGGTTAATCTTTGCCATTAATCAAAACTCCTCAATGCTAGACCACATGCCACCATTAATGAGGAAGCATCATTTTCAATTTTTTTAATGTCAATCTGGGGAGAAAAGCCCATTTGTAAAAACGGGTTGGCAATCGTGACGCGATAACCTAGTTTTTGTTGTAGTAATTTTGCCAGACCTGGGATATTCGCATTCCCGCCAGTAAGCAAAATATGATCAATTTCATTGAATTGAGAAGAAGAGAAAAAGAATTGAAGTGAACGAGCGGCCTGTTGAACTACTGCATCAAGGAATGGTTCCAGCACTTCAGTGTCATAGTCATCTGGCAATGTTCTTTCTTTTTTCGCACGGCCTGCCTCTTCGAAAGACAAACCATAACGGCTCTGAACATCCTGAGTTAATTGTCGACCACCAAACACTTGTTCACGAGTATAAATAATCTTGCCTTTCTGCATAACAGACAAGGTCGTCATGGTATGACCAATATCCAAGATACCAACGGTATTTGCGCCCATTGGCAATGTATCGGCAAATACGCTAAAGGCACGTTCCATAGCATAGCTTTCAACATCGGCCACTTTCGCAACCAAACCTGCAAGCTCCAAAACCTCAACACGGGTATCCACATTTTCAGTTCGTGTTGCCACCAAAAGTACATTAACTCGGTTAGGGTTTGCCAGACGGTCGGGCAGAACCTCAAAATCAAGGCTGACTTCATCTAAAGGGAACGGAATATATTGCTCAGCGTCCATACGGATTTGAACTTCGCGCTCCTCATCCGACATATCAGCATCCATTTCAATGATTTTATGAATCACCATTGAGGTAGGTACCGCAATTGCCACATGAGTAGTGTGAGGGTTCGCAAGGTTAACGACTCTTTCAAGTGCGTCAGCCACTGCTTCTGGATTGAGAATGCTTTTTTCCACCACACTATTTTCAGGCAGTGGCATCACGGCATAACTTTCAACCCAATATCTACCGTTCTTTACAGAGAGCTCTAATAACTTAACAGTTGTCGAACTAATATCGACCCCTACTAACCCCTTACTTGGTTTACGATATAACCTGAGCACAGTTCTTTCCTATTTATTTTTTTATCCCCAAAAGTACAACTCACTAATCTGTTTTGGTCTTTAATTGATACGGATACAATATCTCATCTAACAATCCGTATGTCTAAAGGATATACTGACCATAATTAGTTTGCCATTCGCTCTTATTAAAACTTACTTATTATGAAAAAGCTATCCAGTTCTGGTATTGTTCGGCCATTTTTTTTGATCCTTATTATTATCTTAGTCTCACTTCCAATGGGATTTTATGGCATGTATCTCTATCTAGCACCCTCATTGCCAGATATGAGTTCATTAAAAAAGGCACCTTTATTAAAACCATTGCAAGTCTATACGGCGGATAACAAGCTCATTGCTGAGTATGGTGGCAAACTCTCTATTCCCGTAAAGTATGAGGAAATTCCTACCACCTTTATCCATGCTTTTCTAGCTGCTGAGGATTCCTCTTTTTTTGAACACAACGGTATTAGTTTCAAGGGCTTGGGGCGAGCCTTAACTGAATCCGTGACAGGGTCAGATGTACAAACTGGTGGTTCAACCATTACCATGCAGGTGGCAAAAAATTATTATTTAAGTCCAGAACGAACTCTTAAACGCAAACTGACTGAAGTTTTTCTTGCTCGCAAAATAGAGCAAAACCTGACCAAGCAGGAAATCTTAAGTTCTTATGTTAATAAAATCTTTTTAGGCAAAAATGCTTACGGCATCGCGGCGGCGGCAAGAATCTATTACAACAAAAATATTAATGAATTAACTACAGCACAAATGGCAATGATTGCGGGCTTGCCAAAAGCACCTTCCAAATACAATCCTGTGGTCAACCCAGAACGTGCGCTTGAGCGGAGAAACTGGATTCTTGGTCGCATGCTGCAATTGGGTTATATCAATCAAGCCCAATACCAGAAAGCTGTTGCCGAACCGATTAACCTCAACATGATTGACCGTTCCGTAAGCAACGTCTTTCCTTATGTGGGGGAAATGGTACGGGCCGAGCTGGTTGAGCATTTTGGTGAACAGGCAATTGATTCTGGCTATAAGGTCTATACCACCATTGACAGTAATCGCCAGCGTTATGCAGAGGAAGCTGTTCAGGAGGGTCTGGAAGCATATGACCGCCGTCATGGCTGGCGCGGTCCTGAAGCGCATGATAAACCACTCAACCAGTTTATGGCCTATGCCAATACTTATCCAGCAGAAGTGGTTAAGGTCAATAATCATTCCTTTGATGCATTAATGCAGGATGGGTCCACAGTTACAGTGAATTGGTCAGGCATGTCCTGGGTAAGACCTTATCGTAATGCCAACAGCGTAGGTGGTGCGCCCTCAAATGCCTCACAAATTGTAAAAGTAAAAGATATCATCCGTTTGCGTCCAAATGAGAACAAGAGCGTCTGGTCTTTGGTTCAAGTGCCTAAAGTTCAGGGACAATTGATTGCCCTCAATCCAAATGACGGGGCAATTGAAGCGGTGGTTGGCGGTTATAACTTCTATCAATCCAAGTTTAACCGTGCTGTACAGGGCTGGAGACAGCCTGGTTCAACCATTAAACCTTTCGTTTATGCACTCGCAATAGAACGTGGCATGACCCCGTACACCATGGTGAACGATAGTCCAATCACCATTGGCAAGTGGTCCCCCAAAAACTCCGATGGACGCTATCTGGGGATGATTCCACTCCGTCGTGCACTCTATTTATCACGAAATACCGTATCAGTCCGACTGTTGCAAAATGTGGGTATTGAGCGTGCACGCCAACTGTTTATGGATTTTGGTCTGGAAGAGGAACAGATTCCCCGTAACTACACCATTGCGCTGGGAACCCCACAGGTACTGCCTGTACAAATGGCGACAGGTTATGCCACCTTTGCCAATGGTGGCTACCGAATCCAGCCCCATTTCATCAAGCGGATTGAAGATGCCTCTGGCAAGGTGATTTACGAGACCAAGCCTGAGTATGCGTGTATTCCATGTATTAATGATCCCAATGCGTATAATGAGCCACAACCCGAAGAAGCTGAAAAACAGCAAGAGGGTGACGTTAAGGAAATCACCAATCAGACTCTAGATGATGCAACTGCTGCTTCTGAAAGCCAAATTACAGCTACAGACTCTGATAAAGCAAGCAAAACCAACAGTGACTATCGTCAGGCACAACGTATTTTAAAATCAAGCTCGGCCTATGACATGGCAAATATCTTACGTGACGTGATTCAGCATGGTACAGGTCGTGCCGCACTCAAAATTGGTCGTGATGATCTGGGTGGCAAGACAGGAACCACCAATGATGCCAAAGATGCCTGGTTCGCTGGATTTAATGGAAAACTGGTTGCAATTGCCTGGGTTGGATTTGACCAGCCACGGACTCTGGGCCGCCGTGAATATGGTGGTGTCGCAGCCTTGCCAATCTGGACCAACTTTATGGCGAACTCACTAAAAGATACGCCATCTGCCTGGGTACGTCTGGATAGGGAGGCAAAAGAGCCTATTTCCCGCGATAAGCTACAGCTCCAGCAAGGCGACGACAAAAAGGAATATCGCGCCTCTCCACCGTTGGCACGTCCATTGTACCGTCCAGCACCACCAGTACCTGATCGCTCAGCACAAAATGACTTCTCAGACCTACCTGATTCAACCACAGGTGAGGAGCAAATCATGGTGCCAACCCAAAAACAGCCACCAGCAATGGGTTCCTCTCAACAGAATCCCCCACAAAGGGATCAGATTGAAAACCTCATCAATGAAATTCAGTAAAACAAACAGGCCATCAAATTGATGGCCTGTTTGTTTTCTGGAAAACATAAATTTGAAATGCGGCTGTCACTGCAAAATACTGTTGTTGCTCAATCGCCTTTCGCCGTTCTGGATTGGCTTTATATGCATAAGGGGTCATGGCTATCAGGTTCTTTAATGCCTGCTGATCCAATGACAAGGGTGCTTCAACAAGCTGTTCATGTTTCACTTCAAATTCAGCATTCAGTTGCTCAACAAATTTCTGCGGCTCATGCAGTTTGACCTGTTCAAATAATGCCTCACGCAATGCATAAAGATGTCTTGGTGCAGGTGTGGCAATGATTAGATAACCCTCATCTTTCAATACCCTTGTAATTTCCTGCTGAGGAATGGGACTAAATAGGCTGGTACAGACATCAACCGAATGATCCTGTACAGGCAATATTGCCCCTGTACCCACCACCCAGATTACCCGTGAATTGAGTTTTGCTGCCCTTTGCACTGCGGTTTTGGCAATATCAACACCAACACAGTGTTTTGTCCAAGGCTGCATGGCATGGGTATAGTAGCCCTCGCCACAGCCAATATCCAGAACCGCTTTTGGCTTGAGTTGTTGCAGCAACTCCACCATCACCTGCTGTAAGGGCTGATAAAAACCTGCCTGTAAAAATTCTCGGCGTGCCAGTACCGACTCTGGCGTATCCCCTGGGGTTTTACTGTGTTTATGCTGGACCACATGCAGATTAACATAGCCTTGTTTGGCCACATCATAATGATGCCCTTTTTCACACTGCCAAGAATTTGCGGCCAAATTCAATGCTTGGCGACAAACAGGACACATCAATACACTCATCTATTTTCTCCAAACATAAAAAAAGCTGGTATTCACCAGCTTCTCTCTTGAATCATGGCTTAACGTAATTTTAAGGTCATTAATCCCAACACAACCAGGAAAATGGTAATAATCCAGAAACGGATCACCACCTGGGTTTCTTTCCAGCCCTGTTTTTCATAATGGTGATGCAAAGGCGCCATGAGGAATACACGCTTGTTCCGCATCCGCAATGAACCAATTTGCAGGAACACCGAAACCGCTTCCATCACAAATACACCGCCCATAATCGCAAATACGATTTCCTGGCGAACTATCACCGCAATCGTTCCCAGCATTGCACCGAGTGCCAATGCCCCCACATCACCCATAAATACCTGTGCAGGATGTGCATTGTACCAAAGGAATGCCAGACCAGCACCCACCATGGCAGAACAGATCACCACCAGTTCCGATGTATATTTTACATAAGGAATATGCAGATAGTTGGCAAAACGGATGTCACCTGACAGATAGGCAAACACACCCAGACCTGCCGCAACCATGACAATTGGCATAATCGCCAGACCATCCAGACCATCGGTGAGATTCACCGCATTGGATGCTCCATTAATCACCAAATAAGTAAAGCCAATAAATGCCAACCCTAATGGAACAGCCGAAAGTGGGATGGAAAGGTTTTTAAAGAAAGGGATCAACAAGTCCAGCATATTCGCAGTATAAACAGGATTATCCTGTTGTTTGGCAATCATATATAGGGCAATACCTGCACCGAGCGAAGCAACTGAAGTCCAAAAGAACTTTTTACGTGCAGGTAAGCCCGCATTGTCTTTATAACGAACTTTAATCCAGTCATCTGCCCAGCCAACCGCACCAAATACCACCATCACACCAAGAACAATCCAGACATAAGGATTGGATAAATCTGCCCAAAGCAGTGTACTAATGCCAATTGAGAGCAGGATCAAAATTCCCCCCATAGTTGGCGTACCCATTTTCTTGGCATGGTTTTCAGGTGCGAAGGAACTTACTGCCTGACCATATTTTAATGCCTGCAATTTACGAATCATCACTGGGCCTAATACCAGCCCAATTGTTAAGGCTGTCAGTAAGCTCAATAAAGAGCGCAATGTTAAATAACGAACAACTTGAAAGGAACTGTTATAGTCCGCCAATTGCTCAAATAACCATAACAACATTTAAATTTTCTCCATCAAATCCGCCATCAACGTTTCCATATGGGTATAGCGCGACCCCTTGAACAGGAAACTGATCGGCTGGTGTTGATGTGTTTGAACTAAATTAACTAAAAATGCTAAAGCCTCTGCCTGTGTTGCACATGCACATAACTTTTCTGAATGCGCCGAACCCTGCTGGGCTGCCGTGGCAAACTCACCCACAACAACCAAATGGTCGAGTGGCAACGCTGACAGATCACGACCCAGATCATGATGCTCCTGCCAACTGCTGTCACCCAATTCGCCAATATCTCCCATCACCATGACTTTTAAGCCCTGCTGCTGCAACAACACCTGTGCTGCGGCACGCATTGAAGTTGGATTGGCATTATAGGTGTCATCAATAAATAAACAATGTTGCTGCTGAATGAAATTCAGACGGCCTTTCGCTCCCTGCGCCCGCTCCAAACCTAGGACAATATCATCCAGTTCGATACCAATCGCCAAAGCAAAAGCCGTTGCCGCCGCGGCATTCTGCACATTATGCGCCCCTGCAAATGGCAGGCTCACTGCTCGGCTACCTTGCGGGGTATGCAGGTTAAATTGTGCGGACTGTGGGTTAAGCTGAATTTCGCTTGCATACACATCACCGCCCTCGCCAAAACTCAGGATGGAGTGATTGCCTGCATTTTGGCGAATGGTGGCCGTGAAATCATCATGTGCAGGGACAACTGCGCTACCGTTCGGCAAGATATGTGTGTAGATTTCTGACTTGGCACGGCAAATTCCATCACGTCCACCAAACTCACCCAAATGTGCTGTTCCAATATTCAGAATCCCAGCCACATGCGGTTGTACCAAATTTGAGGTGTAATCAATCTCACCCTGATGACTGGCTCCCAACTCCATCACTGCATACTGATGTTCTGGACGCAGTTCCAGCAACATCATCGGCACACCTAAATCATTATTCAGGTTACCCCGCGTAATCAGGGTGGGTGCCAAACGAGACAGGATACTGCCCAGCATTTCCTTGGTGGTGGTTTTGCCACTACTGCCTGTGAGGGCAATCACCTTGAGCTGTGGATTCTGCTGACGGCGATAGGCGCCAAGCTGCCCCAAGGCCACACGGGTATCTTTTACAATCAGTTGGGCAATATCCGCATCAACTGGTCGCTCGACAATGGCGATCTGGCAACCCTGTGTCGCCACTTGCTTTACAAAGTCATGCGCATCAAAACGCTCACCCTTTAATGCAAGGAAAGCATCACCCTCTTCCGCATGACGTGAGTCAGTCAAAATTCGCTTAATTTCCCCTTGAGGAATCTTATGCTGATGCCATTCACCCTGAGTTGCCTGTTGAAGTTGCTCTGCGGTCCAGGGAGTAAGTGGAACGGTACTGGTGGTTGAGGTATGCATGGTTTTTATTTACCTTTTGACCCTATTGTGCAGGATAAGCCGAATCTACAGAATGTGACTGTGCAGCAATTGCTGACTGTACTTCCACCACATCATCAAACCAGTGACGAACCCCATCAATTTCCTGATAGTTTTCATGCCCCTTGCCTGCAATCACCACAATATCTCCTGCCTGTGCATGTGCCACCGCAAATTTAATCGCTTCACGACGGTCATGGATTTCATGCACAATATGATCAGCAAAATCAATTCCCTGCTTCA
>NZ_DDAH01000229.1:0-1473 GCF_002333245.1 Acinetobacter sp. UBA2063 | reverse complement strand
AAAATCAATTCCCTGCTTCATATCTGTAAAAATCTGTTCAGGATTTTCAGTACGTGGATTATCAGACGTTAAAATCACAGGATTGGCATGATCCAGTGCGGCCTGAGTCATGAGGGGTCGCTTGCCTCGATCACGATCACCACCACAGCCAAATACTGCCCAAAGCTGTCCAGTGACATGCCGTTTTAAAGTGGTTAAAACCTGAATCAAGGCATCAGGGGTATGGGCATAATCTACCACAAATAAACGCTCGGCATCCTGTATCACCTGCATCCGCCCTGGTGCACCCTTGAGCTGTGGTACAAACTGCACCAGATCAGCCAGGGCAAAACCTGCATATTCTGCTGCAATCAGGCTCGCCAATAGGTTTTCAACATTAAAATGCCCAAGGAGTGGACTTTGAACTGTATAACGACCCGCTGGGCTAATAAGCGTAAAACTTGCCCCACTCAAACGGTATTGCAAATCGGCGATATGATAATCGGCATTTGTCTGGGTCAGGGAATAAGTCAAAATTTTTGGCTGGGATGGATTGGCTTTGGCTGCATCCAGCATGAGACTGGAATGTGTATCATCCAGATTAATGATGACAGCTTTTAAGCTTGTAAACCTGAACAGCAAAGCCTTTGCCGCAGCATAGGCTTCAAGTGTGCCATGATAATCCAGATGGTCTCGACTTAAATTGCTATAAACCGCAATTTCAATCTCACAGCCATTTAAACGGCTTTGCTCCAGACCATGTGAACTGGCCTCAAGTGCAACAAAATTGGCACCCTGTTTGGCATAGTCATGCAATGCGTTCTGCAACTGCAAAGCATCTAAAGTGGTATGTGTTGATGGCGTAAGGTTTGGCAGAATGCCATTGCCCGTTGTCCCCATCACTGCACAGCCTTGGCCCTGTGAGCTAATCAGTTCAGCAATCAGGCGTGAAATGGTGGTTTTACCATTGGTGCCCGTGACCGCAATTCCACGCAGCGCTGTTACAGGATCGACTGCCTGCAAATATTGTTTCTGCCATTCACCCATTAAATAACGGACTTCGGGACAGACCCATTCATTTGCAAGGCCTAAATCTGTTTCACTAATCACCGCCAATGCACCCGCATTCAAGGCATTCTCAGCAAACAAGCGTGTTTTTTCAGGTTGACTATAACTATTTAAGGCAATAAATATTTGCCCCACTTCAATCTTGCGGCTATCCAGACAGAAACCTTTAAACGGTTGCGTATACCAAGCCGCATCTATGCTGATTTGATGTATCTGTTGAAAACTAATCGACATAATCTACCTACGGACTGGGTTTTTTGGAGTATCTAAGGGTTTATCCAGTGGCACATTGAGCAGGCGCAAGGACTCCTGCATCATTCGTGCAAACACAGGTGCAGCCACCAAACCACCGTAGTAGCGTCCCTGTGGATTTTCCACCACTACAATCATGGCCAAACGTGGATCACTGATCGGCGCAACCCCTGC
>NZ_DDAH01000099.1:0-9414 GCF_002333245.1 Acinetobacter sp. UBA2063 | reverse complement strand
AGTAATTTAATAGACTCAACTTGCGATTTTAGCAAATTTGATAAGTTACTTGATCGTAGAAACTTTAGTGTGGGAGACAATAAACTGATTGCAGGGAATAATATTGTAGATCAGAAATGTGACGCCCCACCTGCAAGTGGTCTGTTATGTCCGTATTATACACCTAAAGATCAAATGCTTGGATTCTTTAAACCACGTTTATTAATGGCTTATAATCAATTGTCAGACTCTTTAATTGTTAATAAAGGCCGAATTTATAGTGATGGTGGTGCTGTTGGTTTAGCAAGTTGCGAAGGAAGTGATCAGCGTGGAAAGAATCGTAGTGGTTATGATGAATTATGCGATTTAGGGGCAATTGAATTGGTCATTAACCGAGGGGATATCCCAATTGTTGGTCAAGATATTCTGTACGGTGAGATTGCGAAGTTTAGTATTGCAGACAGTTTATTGGATGGTGAATTATTAGATCCAGCTTCCTGTGAACAAGTCTTGGGTAAACGTTCTGATGGGCAAGCATGGCAGTGGGGATGTTTAGAAATAAAACAAACTGCCACTCCATCTAAAGGTAAACTGACTTTGGATCAAGATGGCAACATTACTTATGTGCCAGACAGTAATTGGCATGGGGCGGATAAGTTTAATTTACGTGTAATGACTACAACAACACGTTTAAATGATGTTTCTAATTATTATATTGAAATCCCAACAACGATTGTACAAGATCCACCAAATAACTTTAAAAGTAAAACCGTGAATGTTTCTGGGGGAAGTATGGGTTTTGGTGCAATATTTATGTTGTTAGGTTTAGTTGGAATACGCCGTTTTAAATCATAATCAAGGATGATGAGATGAAAAATTATAAAAAAGCTCTATTAGCAACTATGGTAATTGCTGCTATGCCCCTTTTGGCTGCAACAAGTAATACCCCAATTAATGTTACAACTTTCGATGATGAGGATGGTGATAACCTAAATGCTTGTTCTTTAAGGGAAGCATTGAAAACTGCAGAAACACGTAAGTCGTTTGGTGGATGTGAAGTTACTGATATACTTTCAACTACTCAGAAAGTGATTCAGCTTAAGGCTGGAACATATGTGTTAAATACAGAGCTGACTCCAAAAGCTGATGTGTCAATATGGGGGGAAAGTCCTGTAGATTGGCAGAAAAAGAGTGTTCTTACTAATGATTATCCAGCTCAAACTGACCTAAAAACTACGATTGAAGTCAAAAATAATAGTCGTATTTTCAATACGACTTTAGCTAATAAAGCTTTAGCCTTAAGCAATATTATCTTAAGAAATGGTAAAACTCCAGATCGGGGAGGGGCAATCTATGCAGGCGCCAATGTTACATTGCAAAATACTAAAATCTTAAATTCACAGGCTGGTCTGGGCGGAGGAGCCATATTTTTGGCGGGACCTACAGCCTCACTTTCTATAACAAATAGCTTAATTCAGGATAACCAGTCACCAATTGGTAGTGTACTGGCTATGAGTTGCTTTAATGATAATGTTTATTCAAAGCGTGATATTAGTATTACTGGAAGTAGTTTAATTAGTAATGGTTCTAATAGTTCAAAGAGCGTGTTGGATTTCTGTGGGGAGCCCAAAGTTACTTTATCAACCAATACAATTGCTAAAAATATTGCAGATATAGCAATCGGTAATTTAATTCAATTTTCAGGAAATACCAAAGCAAGTGATACGCCAAATAATAACTCTAGTGTATTAAGTAATAGCAGTAGTTTGGAATTATTGAATAATACGATTGTCGAGAATACGGTAAATACAGCATTATTATATGATAAGTTGGGAACAAAACTACTTGGCTTTAATGTGCTGGCCTATAATAATGGAAGTTATGCTTGTCGTTATTTATTGGGTGATGCAGCTAAAGAAGAAAAAGTTGGTTTTAACATAGTTTATAATATCTTGTCTCTTAAAGGTGATAATAAGTGCGATGTTCCAGATCAATCCTTAAGTGATAATAAAACGAATATTGATATTAGTAATACAAATGATATCCGAACATTACTCAGTCCTCTACAGAATGCTTCTGAATATACGGCATTCCTACCTTTATATTATCCTAAAAACAATAATACTGAGACAGATCTGATTAATACGGGGGCAATAGGCTGTAGTTCTACAGATCAACGTGGTATTGCACGTATTACGGATGGGACTTTATATTATGATCCAGATGCACGAAATAGTTGTGATATTGGTTCAGTTGAATTGATGAAACTTACTGCAGGAGATTTAGTGGACTTATCAAATGGTTCATTATTAGCTTTAGTTGCAAGCTATCAGCAAGAATATGACTTTTTTGAAAATTTAGTTGAAAAGCCTAATAACCCTGATTTTTTAACTTATTATAAAATTCGTTTGCAAGAATACAAAGATTTATTAGAAAAAACTAAGGGAAATTTAAAATATCGTGGAATTTATATAGACTTAAAGAAATATCAGCTTCCATTGCCACAAGAAGTTGAATTAACGGATGGTAATCATCAATTAAATTTCTTTAGTCCAGAAAATTATAAAGTAACTGTTGAAGCATTGGGGATTGGACAAATCAATGATACTGGTGAAACAGTAAAACCTGATCCAAACTTACATTGTGAATGGAATGAGGACCTAGAGCAAATTCTTGTTTATAGAACTGATGATGCAATTACTCAAGCTGGGGATAAAGCTTTTTGTAAATATACGATTCAATCTAAAAATGACGAAAGCGTAAAGTCTTCTGGTTTGATTCAAGCTGCATTTGTTAATATGGCTCCTTTGGCTAAAGATACATCAGTAACTTTAAAGTACAGACAGCATGAAAAAGCGACTTTAAATTTATTAAGTTTTGCCAATGATGACGGTGATACAGGTGAGGGGGGCAAAGGACCTGACAGCAATCCAAATAAACCTGCTTTCTGGAAAAATGCAGATGGAGTTGAGTTACCAATTCGTTTAACTAATATACCAAACAGAGATTTGACCATAACAGCAGATCGTAAAGGGGCTTGTCCTGAACCAGATGATAAAGAAATCTGTTATGGCGGTAATATTTATGTTCAGGAAGTAAATACACTTAACCCATTTAATTTCTCATTCAATTATCAAGTGTATGACGCAGATGGTACTGCTTCAAATACTGCAACAGTGAGTGTCATTAGTACAGCCACAACAACTGATGATACTCGTCCTGCGGGTAGCGGTGGTGGCAGTATGGGTATTTTCTCAATATTTAGGTTATTAAGTTTACTGGCTTATCGCCGATTCAGAAAGTAGAAACAATGAATCAAAAAATAGCGCTAAAGTAGCGCTATTTTTTATATTCTGAGTAATCCTCTAGGGATAAGCTTAAGTTTAAATTATAGTCAGTGCTCAGAATATTTACTTAGATATTCATCTCTAATTGTTACACGTTCTTCCAAACTTGCATTTTGCATGCGTTTACGTAAGTTATTTCGCTCCTGAGTGCTCATTTTCTGCCAGATGTCACGCATTTTTTGTTTTTCATCATCTGGTAATTGCGTAAACCATTCCATTCTTTGCTGGAGTTGTGAACCTTGGTCTGTTGGAATTTCTTTCAATGTTTGGTAGCGTTTAATTAAGATACGCTGTTCTTCAGGGGATAAATCATCCCATGCTTCTTCAGTTGTCGGTTTGCTGAGTTTAGAGAAAACCCAAAACCGTTCTGAACCAGCAAAACTGGTTTGTAATAAACCCAATGTACACACAACAAGTGCTAACTTTCTAGCTGCCATGTGGAACTTTACCCTCACCCAAGACCATTAACATTTCCATATCTTCAACCATTTGTGGCGAAAGCTTTGGATTTACGATGACCTGATTTTGTGGTTTATCTGTAAGTTGCAAAGAACTTGGAAGAACCACAATACCCATAATTGCAGCGGCAAATGCAAAACCAGTCATTTTCCAGATACTGTAAAAAGACGTATGTTTCTTTTGAACAGAATCGAGAACATGATTCATCACCAACATTTTATTGTGATGTTGTTCTCTTGCGAGTTGATCAAGCTTGGAAGTCACTTGTTTGGTGAATTCATCTTTTTTCATTTGATGATCCTCCCGTATGTGGGTTTAAATGCTCTAAAGCGATTCTGAGTCCCTGAATTGCACGGTGATAATGTGTTTTCACACTGCCTTCACTGCAATCCATGATTTGAGCTGTGGTCATGGTATCAAAACCCTCCCACGCTCTTAGCATAAATGCCTGTTGTTGACGTACTGGTAATTGATTGATTGCAGCCTGAATTTCTTCCATTGTGACTTCCTGATCTAGAAAATCGAATGGATTAGGGGTGGATTCATCTACAACATCAATAATTTCTTCGTCATCATCCAAATTAATTTTTTTAAATAATGAAAATGGGTTTGCACGGCGTGCTTCTTTGCGCCGCCAGTCCTGAAGTTTGTTATTTAAAATGGTATAGAATAGCGGATACCATTCTTCGGTACTTTTATCTGAATATGATTTATGCAATGAGATAAAAGCTTCCTGAACCAGATCCATTGCAATGCCTTGTTGTCCCTGGGTTGCACTTTCCATCATCACAAGCGCACGACCTGTCACGTCTTGCATAAAAAAACGCAGACGTTGTTCAACAGTACTGCGGTCAGTACCATTATCGGTTCGGGCCTGTTTCGGTGCTAAATCCATAGAGATGGAAAATCCTGTCATGGATACCCACCATTATTTCAATTCATTAATTCTATAACGTTGAAAAGGGTGGATGCGTTGACAACTCAAGCAATTATTTTTAGTAGTGTAATTGATTTTCTCAGCAGAGAAAGTGTATTTAAAATAATTTAACCTTTTACTGGCGTTGGCGAACCATTTCAAACAGACAGATTGATCCCGCAATTGCAACGTTCAAGGACTCCTGACCACCAGGTTGGGGAATGGTGACAGCCTGGGCATGTTCAAGGGCATAGTCACTTGCACCTTGGCCTTCGTTACCTAGAATCCAGACACAGGGCTGGGTTAAATCCTTACCATATAAACTGGTAGAACGGTGGGAGCTGGTGACAAACACGGGAATATTAAATTTTGGTAAAATATCTGTAAGTTGATAATTCTCAAAACAATGTAAACTAAAATGTGCGCCCATGCCTGCACGTAGTACTCGAGGAGACCAAAGTAATGCTGAACCTTGGGTACAAATGACTTGTTTAACATTGGCCGCTGCTGCTGAGCGTAATAATGTACCCACATTACCTGGGTCCTGAACATTTTCAAGAATCAGGGTGTCTTTGCTAAAATCAATAGTTTGAATATTTGAGGGTAAGTCAATAATGGCCAAACAGGGTAGAGTTGTACCCAGTGTACTAAGGTCTTTATATAAAACCTCACTGATCACAAAGATATGCCCCTTGTGCAATTCAATTATCTTTTGCAAATCTGGATGGGCTAAGGCCTGTTCAGTGGTAAATAAGGAAAAGATTTTCTTTTGTTGTTGTAACCATGTTAGGCACAGATGTGTTCCTTCGAGTACCGTTTGTTGATGTTTTTTTCGGGCACTGTTGAGTTCGATGAGTCCACGCAAATGTTTGATTTTTGCATTGTCTTTTGATTCTAAAAAAATAACCGCCATAGGGTAAATATCCAAAAGGGCATTACAATTTATAATGCCCTGATTATTAAAAATAATTAATGATACCTTGTTACGCGTTCCACTTCATTTTTAGAACCGATAATTACAGGCACACGTTGGTGTAACTCAGTTGGCTGGATGTCCATAATGCGAACACGACCTGTTGTAGATGCACCACCAGCCTGTTCAATCAGCATGCTCATTGGGTTCGCTTCATACATCAGACGTAAACGTCCAGCTTTTTTCGGATCTTTTAAATCGTAAGGGTAAAGGAAGATACCACCACGGCACAGGATACGATGAATATCACCCACCATACAGGCTACCCAACGCATATTGAAATCTTTTTCACGGACTGAGGTTTTTCCAGCAAGTAGTTCATCAATATAACGTTTTACAGGATTTTCCCAGTGGCGTTGATTGGATGAGTTAATTGCAAATTCCTGGGTATCTACTGAAACTTGTACTTGATCCGTAGTAAGTAGGAAAGTTTGTGTCGTTGGATCAAATGTGAAGAAAGTAACACCTGCACCTACAGTAAGCACCAGCATGGTGGATGGCCCATACAGTACATAGCCCGCAGCGACCTGTGCTGTGCCTGCCTGCATAAAGTCAGTAGATTGGGTTACGGCATTTTTAGCAGGTAAAATTGAGAAAATCGTACCCACACACATATTGATGTCAATATTGCTTGAACCATCTAATGGGTCAAATAGCACTAAATATTTTCCATTTTCCTGTGCAGGCGTAAAGTCATCCAGCTCTTCAGAAGCCAAGCCACCCACCTGTGGATGAACTTTGAGGGCATCAATCAGGTAATCATTTGAAATGACATCCAGTTTCTTTTGTGTTTCGCCTTGAATATTTTCATTACCCGCACTGCCTAAAATACCTGCCAAAGCACCTTTTTGCAGAGCCTGATCAATGGTCTTGCATGTGTCTGCAATTGTTTCAATGACCTGAGCCAACTCTGGTGTCAAATTCCCATTTTGTTGTTGTAAATATTGGGACAAAGTAAGGTTTGACGACATATTGAATAGCTCCGATTTTGCTGCATCAAAATTGATAAAAGAATGCCGCTATTCTAGATGAGAACGACAAAAAATAAAAATTATCTTACTTTATTTATGTTGCTTTTATGATTACAAGTCTTCATTTACATGCTATGTTGGATGCATATTAGACAGGATGTTTGGAGAATAAAATGTCAATCAAGAATTTTGAAGCAACCCCAACCCCAAGTGAACCAATTAGTTTGGATGAAATTTCCAAGGAAAATGTGAAAGATGCCTGGAAAGATTATGAAGCCAAGCCTGAGTATAAGAATTTTAATAAGCACGATATGATTGAGTCGATGCAGTCATCTAAACAGGATGATAATATCCAACAACAGCTATAAAAAATGCTCACATCATGTGAGCATTTTTTCTTAAAGTATTATCTTAATAATGGCGGAACGGCTTCATAGTTGATTTCCACACGGCGGTTTTCTTTCCATGCAGCTTCATTATGGCCCTGATTGACAGGAGCCTCCTTACCATAGCTTACAGCTTCAAGCTGCTGTGGGTTTACACCATTGGTGATTAAAAAGCTTTCTACCGCTTTAGCACGGCGTTCGCCAAGTGCCATATTATATTCACGTGTACCGCGTTCATCGGTATGGCCTGTTAAAGCAACTTTTGAATTGGCATTTGCAACAAGAAATTGAGCATGTGCCTGTAATGTTAGATAATCTTCTTGGGATAAGTCGCTGCTGTCATAGTCAAAATGTACAACACGTTTTGCTAAAAATGCTTTATTCGCTGCGGTTACGCCTTTTGAGGACGCACCTGCCAAGTTTTGTGCATTTAATGCAGCATCTTCACTGAGACCATCGGTACTTACCGTTGTTGCACTGTTTGGTGTATTGCCTGCGGTAATTTCAGCAGCAGGTTTACGGCTGGCACAGCCTGTAAAAACCAAGGTCGCTGCGAGTAGGGGGAGTGTCAGATATTTAATATTCATATGTTTCTCCAATCAATCAAATTTATTTGGGTGCCCAAGCTGGTTCGCGAACTTCACCTTGCTCACTTGGTAAGTTCATACGGAAACGACCATCTGTTGACATGATAGAGAGTAAGCCGCGCTCTCCCTCACGTGTCGCATAAACCACCATTTG
This sequence comes from Acinetobacter sp. UBA2063, assembly GCF_002333245.1. Classification (NCBI taxonomy): domain Bacteria; kingdom Pseudomonadati; phylum Pseudomonadota; class Gammaproteobacteria; order Moraxellales; family Moraxellaceae; genus Acinetobacter; species Acinetobacter sp. UBA2063. The sequence continues at coordinate 1,642 of NZ_DDAH01000099.1, read as the reverse complement.
CCCATTGGGTGAGAAGCTCGGTGATTCGTCCAGACTGGTTGGTGTCAGGATATTGGTAATGCCTGTATTAATATCCTGAATGGCAACTTTATAATTGCTTCCACTTGGACGATGAACTAATGCAATTTTTTTACCATCCGCACTTAAGGTGCCACGGGCATTGAACGCACCCTTGAATGTTAGGCGTTTAACCGAGCCATCATCAAAACGATAGCTATAAATTTGTGGAGAACCACCACGGTCAGAAGTGAAGATAAATGACTTGCCATCTGGTGCATAACGTGCTTCGGTATCAATCGCTGAATCGTTGGTCATCCGCTTGACTTGGCGGCTAGCTAAGTCCATTTGATAGATTTCAGGGTTACCATGCATTGAAGCGGTAAAGAGCATGGACTTGCCATCTGGTGAAAAGCTTGGTGCGCCATTCAAGCCCCTGAAGCTTGCTAAAACTTCACGCTGTCCTGAAGCCAAGTCCTGAAGATAGATTGCAGGACGTTTGGTTTCAAAAGAAACGTAAGCGATTTTCTTTGCGTCTGGGGTCCAGGCAGGAGAAAGGATTGGATCACGTGACGAAAGGACGGTTTTAGGTTGTTCGCCATCGGTATCAGCAACCTGTAGGGTATAACGTTGAGCTGGGGTTGCCTGATTTCGCAGTACATAGGCAATACGCCCACTAAAGTCACCTGCAATACCTGTCAGTGCCTGATAAATCGCATCACTGATCATATGTCCCGCCTGACGGATGCGTGAACTTGGTACAGTCAGGACCTCATTGAGTAGGTATTGCTGTTTTTGTACATCATACAACTGGTATTGAATTTCAAATGTATTGGCATCAACAGCTTTCATTTGTCCGACAACGACATAGGGAACGCCAGCATTTTGCCAGTCGCCAGCCTGAATCTGATCAATACTTGCAGTGGCAGGTAAATTTTGTGATGCACTGGTAAAACGACCTGAACGGTTTAAATCGCTTTCAACAATTGGATAAATCGCCTTGTCATTGGTAAATGGCACAATCGCAATTTTAGGCGCCTGTTCAGGGGCTTTGGCAATTTCAAGATGGAGTTGTGCAAAAGTTGTTGCTGGAACAACGGTGCTAATGGCAGTAAAAACTGCTAAGGAGATGAGATGTTTACGAGTCTTGTCCATAATTACAATAATTTGCATAGTATTGTTGTGGCTGTTGATTATTTAACATAGTTACATGCTTTGTGCTATGACAGGCATGTAACTATTCACGATAAATTACTATTGTGCAATAAATGTGATGGAAATTCGGCGAAGTTGACTCACAATATCAGGGTCATCAGGCATTGGTAAAGGTGACGCTCGTTTAACAGCATCCTCTACGCTTGCTTTCAAATCAGAATCACTACTATTGGCAACCACAGATTTTACGTTCCCATTAGCATCAAGTGTAATATTAACATTAATAGATTTTCCTCGAGAGGCTAAAGGGACTTCCCAAGCTCTGGTAATCTTATTTTTAAAAGCTGCTTTAGTTGAATCAGCGATTTTTTTACTTTCCGCTTTTTTCTGAGCAGCTTCTTGTTCAGCTTTTTTAGCGGCAGCAGCTTTGGCTTCTTCTGCATCCGCTTTTGCTTTAGCGTCGGCATCGGCTTTACGTTTTGCGTCTGCC
>NZ_DDAH01000028.1:12063-17088 GCF_002333245.1 Acinetobacter sp. UBA2063 | reverse complement strand
GAAAATTCAGGCTGATGCAGCTACTAAAACTACAGGTGCAGATGGTTCAGCAAACTTTACTGTAACTTATACTGCTCCAGCAAACTTAAGTGCTGAACAAATTAAAGGTTTATTGGCAGGTGTGCAGGCAACGGCAACTTACACTTCTGATGCAGGTACTAATGTGACCCAAAATACGGTGTTACAGTTTGTAGCAGACGAAGCAGAAGTTGCTAAAGATGCACAACGTGTAGAATTGGTGACTTCAAAAGGCGTTGTTACCGCTGATAATGATACTTTTACATTTACAGCAAAAGTTTTCGATAAAGATGGTAATCCGCTTCAAAATAAACAGGTTGGTTTTGGTTTAAATGCCGCAGCGACTGCAAATGGTGTAACCTTTGTGGGTGGTGCAAGTACAAAGACAGATGTAAATGGCAATGCAACCTTTACAGTAAACGTAAAAGCTGGCAATGATCAAATGATTGAAAATTTGGTTGCTAATGGTATTACGCTTGCTGCATCTGTTGTACAAGCTGATGGTTCTGTACTGAGTCAAACCATTCAGGTGATGGTCAAAGCCCCAGTTGCAAAAGATGTAGTAGCATTAACCACAACATTGTCAGAGCCAGTAATTTCAGTTTTAGGTGGTACAAGCATTGTAGCTGTTAAGGCTGAAGATGCGAATGGCAATCCTTTAGCAAATAAAGAAATTAATTTTGGTTTGGCAGGGGGCTTAAGTTCACGAGTCAAAGTGGATAAGACCAGTGCGACAACCAATGCAAGTGGTATCGCTTATTTTACTGTGACGGTAGAGAATGGTGATAGCATTGATCAACTGTTAGTTGAAAAAGGTATTACTTATGCTGTTTCAACCTATAACAATAACAGTACGACGCAGCCTGTTGTTACTCAAGTTGGTAGAGTGAATGTTTCTGTTCCGACAGAAGCAATCAATTTAACAATGGATAAAACCAAAGCTGATTTATTGGCAAGTGGCGATACTTCTGAAGTATTTGCTAAATTAGTTGATAATACGGCAACAGGGATTAAGAGTTATCCTGTAACATTTACTGTGATTGATTCTGCATTAAATGGTGTGATGATCAATGGGCAAGAAACGGCTGTTATTACAACTGACACAAGTGGTAATGCAAAAGTCACCCTGAAATTAACTAAAATTACGGGCAAGCAATATGAGGACTTATTGGCAAATGGTGTCACTGTTCGTGCTTCAATTACTTTACCGAATGGGGTTGTTCGTACCCAAACAGTTCATTTTAATGTGAATGAAGCCAGCAGTAATTACCATCTTGTATTTAGTAATGTCAGTAAGTCAGCCATGGATGTGAATGGTGATCGTTCAATTGTGACGGTGACGTTGTTGGATCGTGCTAATCAACCTGTACGCAATCAGGAAGTCACACTTGCTGCAAATAATGCAGGTGGATTAATTATTGGTAATTCTGGTTCTAGTGGTTCAGTCAATACAAGTGGTGGGCCAGTAACAGTCAAAACGGATTCAAATGGTAATGCTTTCTTCTCTGTTGCTATTGATGGTGCAACGGTTGATAAGCAGTTATTATTGGCAAGTGGTATTGAGTTAACAGCAACGAATACGGATGAAATTGGTGGAAAAGCTACCCAGATCTATCGTATTTTAACAGTTGATAATTCAGGTACACCAACAGTACAACCTGCTCGATATTCTTTACGTATTGCAGCAAAACCAACCATGAATGTACGTGATGACACAGCAGATGTTACTGTGACTTTAGTTGATACGAATGGTGGTGGTGTTGCAGGTCAATATGTGACCTTAAGTATTGATAATCTAGCCCGTAATGGTGCTGTTATTGTTGGTGCTTCAGGTTTAACCACTGATGCGAATGGTCAGGCTGTGTTTAAAATCAAGGTAGATGAAAATGCACGCCGAAATTATACAGCTACCGAATTCGTTAATGATGATTTGCGTTTGACAGCACGCTTTAATGAAACAGGCTATGCCGATGCCACACAAATCTCAATGATTGATATCGTACAGGCTGCAGTACAAGCACCTGTTGCTTCAATTGTAATTGGTGTCAATCCAACAGAAGTCGCATCTTCAAGTGATGGAGTTTATTACACCAAGAATATGTCTGTGAGTGTGGTTGATTTTGATGGTAAGCCATTAGCTAATCAAGTCGTCACTTTAGATTCTACACCACTGACGTATATCAAAGGACGGAACTTATGGGCATTGGCTCCGAAAGCTGGTTCTGATCCAGCAGAGAAATGGGTGTTTGGTAATCAAAAGTATTATAATTTGTCAGCTCCTAATATTTATCTGGATGCTAATGGTAGACCAATGAATAACAATGGTACACCAAGTGATTTAACGGATGATTATATGGCAAGTACTACAACCAACAGTATACATGCTTGTGTGGCAAGCCCAGCAGGTACGGCTGTGGGAGCGAATAATACGCCTGTGAAAGTGGTGACGTTTGTGAGCCAGTCTGGTGCTGAGCAAAATACATTTACCACTGATGCTAATGGTAAGTTTGACTTTGCCATGCGTTATCCAAAAATCTATGCACAGTGGTTAACAGTGCAGATAGGAGCATCAGCAACTGTTGCATCATTACCAAATCGTACGACTTATAGTTTAGGTCTAGCTTCACTAGCAAGTGATTATTCTAGTGATGGTACATATTCACCAAATGAAGTTAGTCCTTATGGTACATCATTGACCTGCCCATAAGAGTGGAATGAAAAAATGGAAGCTTTCGAGCTTCCATTTTTATTTGAAGATTTTTTATTAATCCTCCAACAAATCCATTTGCTTTGCTAACTGATATAGGTTGTTAGAACGATTGCCAGTACGGCAGAACATCAGGATTGGCTTTGGTAGTTCATTATAATGGTTTGCAAATGTGCGAACATCCAGCTCTGTAATCTGACCTGCAACAACTGGTTGGTAAACATAATCTAGGCCAACGTTACGAGCTGATTCTTCAATCTGTGCGCTTGTAGGTTGTTCAGAACCACCCTCCATGTCTGGACGATTATTAATAATAGATTTGAAGCCTTTTTCGGCAACTTGATCTACATGCTCAGGGCCGATTTGACCTGCAAAACCAACATTTTCTGACATCTTGTCACTCCAAAAATAAACAAAACATTTTATGCTCTATCATAGCATTAAGCTTGATCTTGAGTTTAAATGTCTATAGTAAATAAATGATGATAAGTCATAAGATAAAGCATTGGAGCGCGCATGCACACCTACACAGTTGAGCCGTTGTATGTTCCTAGTGGCGAAGAAACCATAGCAGCAGATTTCTACCTACCAAAGACCAATATTAAACCTGCTGTAATTCTTATGGCACATGGCTTTGCGGGGTTGCGTCAATTCAAACTAGTTCAGTATGCACAGCGTTTTGCTCAGGCAGGTTATGCCGTTATCCTGTTTGACTATCGTTATTGGGGTGGCAGTACAGGAAAACCACGGGAATTGGTTTCACTTAGTGCTCAACTGGATGATTGGAAAACCATTGTTCAATATGCTTCGAATTGTAAATTAATTGATAGTCGACGTATTATTTTATGGGGCACTTCTCTAAGCGGTGGATATGCGCTTAGTTTAGCCACTGACCTTAAAAATATTCAGGCCGTGATGGTACAAGTACCTTATGTAGATGGCGCTGAAACAGCAAAATTATACCCATTACAACGTTATCCAGAGGCTTTAAAGCGTTCTAGTCAGGATTACATGGGGTCTAAGATGGGTTTAGACCCTAAAACTTTGCCAGTTGTAGATCAGCATAAACTATGCTTTTTACCGACCTCCGATAGTTATTATGGTTATCATTCGATTGTAAATCCTGACTATTATTGGAGTGGTGAAGTTCCTGCACGTGTATTTTTTAATTTAATGCGCTATCGTCCAATTCAATTTGTACGCAAAATTAATATTCCTGTTTTGTTTATTGCTGCGAAACATGATTCTTTGATTCCAATTGCATCCAGTCGTGAAGCTGCGACCAATATTGCACCATTTGTAAGCTATCATGAGTGGGATATGAAACATTTTGAGGTTTATCACGGTTCATGGTTTGAAAAAGCAGTCACAACCCAATTAGAATTTTTACATCAACATATCGGAGTGATGTAAATGATCATTGTCTGTGCATCCTGTGGTGCAAAAAATCGTGTACCTGAAGAAAAATTGGCCGTTCATCCAAACTGTGGGCAATGCCATCAGCCATTGCTAACTTTAGCGCCAATTGAACTCAATGAACAAAACCTTAGTAATTTCATTAGTAATACTGATTTGCCTGTGCTGATTGATCTATGGGCGGAATGGTGTGGGCCTTGTAAAATGATGGCCCCCCATTTTTCCCAGGTGGCAAAGCAAAATCCCTATGTGGTTTTTGCCAAAATTGATACTGAGGCGAATCCTCGTTTAAGTGCCGCATTTAATGTTCGCAGTATTCCGACTTTGGTCTTAATGAATAAGACGACTGAATTGGCCAGAATCAGTGGTGCATTACGTACACCAGAGCTACAGCAATGGTTAAATCAGCAATTACAGCACCATCAAGGACATTAACATGACTGAACGTTCAAATCATCCAGAAGGGGTTTTATCCTTGCAGAATATTGCTATGCCAGCAGATACAAACTGGAGTGGTGATGTATTTGGAGGATGGATTGTTTCACAGATGGATCTCGCAGGGGCGATTCATGTTGAGCGTTTGAGTAAGGGACGATGTGCAACAATTGCGATTAATGAAATGACTTTCCTTGTGCCTGTTAAGGTTGGAAATGTGATTAGTTGCTATACTAAAATTTTGAAAGTCGGTAATACTTCCGTACAGGTGCAAATCGAGGTATGGAATAGTCACGACAATTCACGTGAACCGATTCGAATTACTCAAGGTGTTTTTACATTTGTTGCTGTGGATGTGAATGGTAATAAACGACAAATCTCAGAACAAATTAAGCAAGATTTTTTAGCAAGCTGATAAAACAATAAAGCCCAAATTGAATTGGGCTTTA
>NZ_DDAH01000028.1:307-11935 GCF_002333245.1 Acinetobacter sp. UBA2063 | reverse complement strand
GGCTTTATTTTAAAATCTAAGATTATTTTTTACGTTTTGGTAACCATGCCCAAAGCATTTGGCATTGGATCGGCTCGTTACCAGAATCATCAATAACGGTCACAGGAATCAATAACTCGCCTTTTTCATTGTCAGCGATAAACTTTTGTTGATCGGCTGATAAAGTTGCGGTTGCCGTTAAACCACCCTGTGCAACCTTTAAATAGTCTACGTGCAGTGATTTGATCAACAAAATCCGATCATCAGGAATATGTAAACCTGTTAGGAAACCCGTTGCCGTTTCAGCGAGTAAGGCCATTGCTGCTGCGTGAACCCCTTTAATATGATTTTGCATATTACGTTGGTTTTCAATGCGCACAGTGACATGGTCTTTATCGACTTCCAAATAGCGAATGTTTGCAGTCCCCACCATTGGAACAACTCGTCCAAAGGCTTTGCTCCATAATGTACTGCGAATACCTTTTGGAAATTTAGAAGTGGTTTTAACCAGCGTATAAAGACGGTTATCTTTTGCCATAGTGAACCTATTGCTTAGTCTTTGAAATTATTAAATTGAAGCGGTAGACCAAATTGCTGTTCACGTAAAAAGTTCATGACCTGTTGCAAAGTATCACGCTTTTTATCAGTGACACGGATTTTGTCTCCTTGGATAGAAGATTGCACCTTGATGCCACTTTCTTTAATGGCTTTATTAATTTTTTTTGCGGTATCTGAGTCAAGTCCATCTTTCAGCTTGATCACTTGGACCACATTTTTACCAGAAGCAGTCGCTTTTTGTGGATCTAAAGCTTGTACATCAATCTTACGTTTATAGAAGTGATTTTCAAGCATGGTATAGACTTGTTCACATTGGAAGTCACTTTCAGTTGAGATTTTGATTTCTTTATTTTTTTCATTTAACTCAATTGAAACGTCTTGTCCACGAAAGTCAAAACGTGTTGCAATCTCTTTTTCTGTATTTTGTACAGCGTGATTGACTTCAAATAACTCTAATTCAGAAACAATATCAAAAGAAGGCATGGTTAGACCTTTACAAAGGGAAAGAATATTTGAGATGCTAAGGGTGTTTTCTTCATTTGCCAAGTGTTGTTTACATCAAAGGAGTGCACAATGATCCGTAAACAAGAAATTACAACATTTGAGTTCCCAGAAGGCGCAGTCATTTGGGATGTCCGAGATGCCAAAGCTTATGCAGAGGCACACGTCAAAGGGGCGTTGAATCGTCCAATTGCTGAATTAACTGCGGATAGTTTGACTCAGGTTGCAGCGGATCAGCCGATTTATATTCTATGTGGTGGTGGTAGTAAAGCACCACGCGCAGCAGAGCTTTTAGACGGTTTAGATGATTCTCGTGAATATGTTGTATTGATGGGCGGTACACGTGCAGCACGTGATGCTGGCTTAGCTTTAGAACAGGGCGCATAGATCAGTTAAATTTGCCAAAATACTTGGATATTTTGGCAAATTTAAAGAATGAACAACAAAAATAATAATTTACCCAGAATAATAAGGTTTTTTAGCTTTTAATTTCTTTTCAAATCTTTGAGGATTTAATTTATCCAATAAACTTTGAGGAACTGGGCAAAGTTCACCTAAAATTAATGCTGCCAAGATTTCACTACATAATGGCGCAAATAAGAAACCTTTCGATCCTAAACCAGCAAAAGTATAGATTTGACCAAGATTTTGTATTTTCCCAACTAAGGGGAAATAATCTAAACTTTGTGCGCGAACCGATGCTCTTCCTTGCCAAGTATCTACAGAGGGAAGTCCTTGCGCATATTTTGGAAAGACATTGTGGATAAGTTCGTAGTTATGCACATGGTCTTCTGTTAGCACTTCTGCATCATCCCGATTAGGATAAAAAGATGCGCCTAGAATCAATTGAGCAGTATCCAGTTGCATGCAATAGCCGCCATAACTATAAGCCTGATCCAGTGCTAAAGGCCGCTGGCTATTCTCAACCCAGCTGACTTGTCCTCGAATTGGTTTTAGGACAGGATAATTTTCAAATAACTCAGCACTTTGTTTAGCACAACAGACAATCGCATGATCCGTTATGGCAATTATTTGTTGGTCTTGCCAGAGTGTAACTTGGCTATCAGTCGACTCTAATCGAGAAATTTTTACTTTTTCTATTCGAATATTAGCATGTTGTAAAATCTCATCACGTAACTGATGAGGGGAAACTGCACCTGCCTGATTTAAGGTTATGCTTGAAAACTCAGTCTGCGGAATAGAGTTGTCTGTTTGCTTTGTATTTGCAGATAATACTTTTTCAGGATATTGCTCAACCAGACCTAACAATTCATCCGCATTTTTTAAGGCAATCTGTTGAACCTGAATGGATCTAAAAGCCTTGAATCTGGGATAAAAATTCAAGGCATGTTGCCAACTCAAGGTCATCAAGTGTTCATGCGCCTGTTCAATTGGGCATAGTTTTGGATTGAGCAACGCCAGTGGATTGCCAGATGCACCTGAAAGTGGCTCATTTTGCTCGTAGATCGTAACTTGATGTCCTCGTTGAGCAAATGCCCACGCTGAGCTTAAACCTGCGATTCCTGCGCCAATGATGGCGATTTTACGTTGCTTTGATGTTTCGGACTTTGGTGGAGCTGCAATAGTTGTTTCTGAATCTTGCGACTGGGTTTCAGTTTGGGAGGTATCTAGCCAAATCGCCTTGAGCATTTCCCGCTTGTGCCCAAAACCGCGTGGACGGCTGATTTGGATGCCGTGTTGTTTAAGCCCACGTTTTAATATGCCTGCGACACTAAAGGATGCGAAAGTTGTTCCAAAATCAGATAAACGCACCATATGATCTAAGACATTTGCTTGCCACATATCTGGATTACAAGATGGGGCAAAACCGTCCAAAAACCATGCATTCACTGTTTGGGTTTTGGGAATCGTTGGAAAAATATCCTGAGCATCACCTAGCCATAAATCAATACTAAAACGTTCTTCAGGAAAACTTAAGCGATGACAACCTGCAATTGGCAAGGGATATTGCTGAATCAGTTTTTCTGCTAAAGGTTTGAGTTCAGTCCAAACATTCAGTGCACGGATCAAATCAGCTTTATTTAATGGAAATTTTTCAACGCTGACAACATGTAAATGGCTGTGATTATCTAAGCGAACTTGTTGCCAGAGTTGCCACAGGGTCAAAATATTGAGTCCTGTACCAAAACCAGTTTCACCTACACAAAAATATTGATAATCATGTAATTGAGAAAGGCGTTCGGTTAAATCATTGCCATTTAAAAATACATGTCGGGTTTCAAGCAAACCATTGTCTTTAGAGAAGTAAACATCACCGAATTGCTTAGAAATAGGAATTTCGATGTCATCGACTATTTCCCAGTCTAATTCAGCAGTTTGCAATTTTGATGAGTGAGACATAAATAAAGAAATCGTGTTTTACCACTGACGGCGGCGTTTAGTGTGAACATAACTGGCAATAAAGAAACCTAGAATTACCCCGACCGCAATGGTCATCGCGCCATAAAGGAACATTTGGGCACTGCGTTCACTTTGTAGAACCTGCACCTGAACAGTAAGATTGTCATTTTTGAGTTGTAATTCTTGATTTTGCGAGAGCGCTTCAAGATTGGCATTTTCAAGTTGTTTTAGGCGATTGGCTTGATCTTGAAGCAATGCTTTGACTTTGGCTTCTTGTTGCTGTTTTGCCTTGGCAATTTGTTCAGCCGTTAAAGGCTTTGCTGCCGTGCCAGTCACATTTGTAGCAGTGGCTGTAACAGATGATTTCGGTTGTACTGCTGGTGTGGGAGATGGAGGTTCAACGGCCCATACGCTTGAGCTGAATAAACAAAAAGCGAATAGACTTTTAATGGCAACTTGCATGACTTACCCTTTTGGAAAAGCTTTGTTGAAAGGTTTTACTTCAATCTTTGCGTAAATCCCTTCTTTTAAAAATGGCTCTTCCTGAATCCATGCATCCAGTGCTTCACGACTCTCAAATTCAACAATGATGGTGCTGCCTAAAAATCCAGCCTGTGGATCATTCGGGTCTTTTGGATGCGCACCCGCAGCAATTAAGCGACCCTCATCATCCAGCTTTTGTAGACGCTCTACATGCCGGGGGCGAATTGCTAAACGTTTTTCCAGGGTATCTTCGTGATCAGTACAGGTCAGGACAAAATATGGCATAGTAGTCGCTCAAATGATTCAGGTTAGTCAGTGGCTTTAAAATGCTTTCTTAAGCAAATCAGTATAACAGCAAGGTAACTGATAGAAACGATAATATCGCCGAAAGCCGTGAATTCGCCCCAGTATTTTCCCTGCATAAATACAAAGCCAAAGAAGAAATGCAGTGACGCCAACAAGAAGAACTGCCCACACCATGCCCAGTTTAGACGCATCCAGCCTTTTGGTGTCAGTTCAAGCAACGAACCCAAAAGTTTTTTAATAATCGGTTCACGTTCTTTGTTAAACAGGGGCGTAACCAGAAAACCTATTCCAATCCCGATATTGATAATGACCGCTTTCATTTTGATATAGGTCACTTCACTGAATGCCAGTGTAATTCCACCAAAAACCACTGACATGACAACGATAAACCACTGCATTTTTTCCAGTTTGAACTTCTGGAAAAAGAACAGGCAACCATAGACCACAAGGGTCGAGATCAGTAGCGCACAGGTCGCAACCAGAATATGGTTTTGATCAGTATTTCCTGCACTGCCCACAAGCTCCAGTAATGGATGGTGACTATCTTTGGGATCGGTGGTTTTATAAAAATAAAAGAAGATAATCAGTGGGAGGTAGTCGAGCAACGCTTTCATGTTACAGTACAGTGGTGAAATAGGTCAGATAGCATAATACAAACCATGTTCGGTGTCGATTTACATACGCATAGTTTCATTTCAGACGGTACCTTGTCTCCTGAACAATTGGTACAGGCTGCGGTTGACTTAAAAATCCAGACCTTAGCCCTGACCGACCATGACACGATGGACGGTGTGGCAAGGGCGAGAGATTATGCTCAAGATCATGATATTCAAATTATTTCTGGTGTGGAAATTTCTAGTCAGTGGTCACGTCCCAGCACTAAAAAGAGTTATGGGGTGCATATCGTTGCATTGAATATGCAGGATGAAGTTCCGATCAAGGCAATGCTGGAAAATCAGAAAAAAGTGCGGGCTGAGCGGGCAAAACTGATTTGTGAGTTATTGGAAAAATGTATCGGTTTTGATATTTATCCAGATGTATTGGCAAAAGTGGATGGTCAGGCAGATCGGGTGACGCGAACCCATATTGCCAAAACTTTGGTTGAAAAAAATGTTGTCGCTCGTCCTCAACAGGCATTTGACCGTTTCCTGAAAGAGGGCAAAAAGGCTTTTGTCAAATTTGATGGGGTAGGTTTAAAAGAGACCATTGATGTGATTCATGCCAGCCAGGGCTTTGCGGTATTGGCACATCCGACCCGTTATGATTTGTCTGCAACCAATATCCGTTATTTGATTCAGTTATTTGCTGAGTTTGGTGGTGATGCGGTTGAGCTTCCTGGCAGTAGTGAAGCGCTTTCTACGCGACACATGGTGGATCGGATGATTCAGGAATATGGTTTAGCGGTTTCAATTGGCAGCGATTTTCATGGAGACAACATGCCGTGGATTAAGCTTGGTAATACCCCAAAAGTTGCTGATGGACAAAAAGGGGTGTGGGAAAGTTTTAGATGATAATGGAATGAAAAAGTTAGAAATATTTTTGATCAATTATATTCTTCATGATTCTGTTATGGAAAGCGCATTGGATGCCTCATGGATTTCCATTGTTCTATACTACGACTGCCAAATAATATCTTGAGTCTGCTGGTTCTTAATGGTCAGGTATTGCTTTTGTGAGAACATTAAAAGCTTGGTGAAGAAAATTGTTTCCATCAGCTTAAGTTGGTTTTCATCCACTGGTATTTGAAAATTTTGTTGTTTAAGCCAAATGCACAATCGTGTCTCTGTTTGAGAAGTGCCGATTTCAACTTTTTGAATATTGTTATATCGACACTTTTTATATTGACCACATAAGTGAAAAAATTATAATTTACAACAGATTATGATCATGTGCCTGAATCGGTGGTGGTGTTGGACGACCTAAGGTACTCAGCAATTCAATTTCAATGGTACGTACCATTGCATCCAGTGGCAGGTCATTACTCTGTGTACCGAAAGGCTCTTCAATCTCTGTACTTAAGGCATCGAGGCCTAGAAAGGTATAAGCCAAAATTCCAACCAAGAGGGGGGTCACCAAACCCAGTAAAGAACCCAGGCTAAAAGGCAACATAAAGCAAAAGAAATAAACGGTTCGGTTCAGCAAAACTGAATAGGCAAAAGGAATTGGGGTATTGGCAATCCGATCACAACCCGTATGCATTTCACTTAAGGCCGCGACATGACGATTCATCTGCGTATAAATAATATCGGAGATTTCCCCATCTTTCAGGGCCTGTAACAGCTCCCACTGGATCAGGCTCAGGGTATATTGTGGCGCATTGTGCTGCTGGTAAAGCTGGTTAAGCGCCTGCTGGCTTAAACCACTGGTTTCTGTCAGTTCAGTTGGGTTGGCGGTTTGATGGCGTAAACGGTCGCGTAACACATTGGCAAATACAATCACATGCTGAATCACACGTTCACGCCGTGCCTGGGTCAAGATTCGGCAATCGCGGTCAAAGTGTCGTGATGTGGCAATCAAAACGCCCCAAAGTTTACGTGCTTCCCACCAGCGGTCATAGCATGCGGTATTTTTAAAACCAAGGAAGATTGAAAGCACCACCCCGATCAGGGTAAAGCCGACGAGGGGGATTTCAGGGAAGCGGTATAGATCAATATATTCAATTCCACCAATAATGGCGGAGATCAACATGACAAAACCAAGAGAGGGTAAAATTTTGGGTAAAATCGTCCCACGCCATGAAAATAAAACCTTAAAAATACTTGGCTGGTCACGGACAATCATGTTGTTTGAATCATTAATTTTATCTGCTGATGTTCCTGTTTGCTCTAGGCTTTGTCAAGACCAGATTGTTTGATTCGGACAGGTTTGAGTAGTTGTTGCTCAGAAAAGGAAAAATGGTTTTCAGGTGAAATAATAAAGTGATCAAGCAACTGGATTTCAAGTAACTGGCAGGCTTGTTTTAATTGCTGGGTGAGGTAAATATCTTCGTGCGAGGGCTGGGCAATGCCATAAGGATGATTATGTGCAATCACGATTTGGCAGGCCTGTTGCTGAAGCACATAACGCAAGGTCTGGTTAATGGATACACTGCAACTATGCTGTGATCCAAAAAAAAGTTTCTTAAAATGCAGTTTCCTGAGCTCAGCATCCAGACACAGCACCGCAAACACTTCCTGTTTTTCACCTTGCAGTTCATAGCGTAGATAGTCAAGCACCAATGTAGATGTATCTAGGCAAAGCCGTTGCTGGTGAAAGTAATTATTCAGATAACGCCGTCCAAGTTCCTTTACCGCCATCAGTTGTGCGTATTTGGTATCGGCAATGCCGTTAAACTGGGAAAGTTCATCAAGTGAGGCATCAAAAATTGGGTTGAGTCCACCAAAATGCTGGATCAGAATACGGGCAAGCTCAACCGCCGAGTGCTGTCTGGAGCCTGAGCGTAGGAAAATCGCCAGTAACTCGGCATCGGATAAACTCTGCGCCCCCTGTGATAATAAGCGTTCCCGTGGTCGTTCTTGTTCTGGCCATGCCTTGATGGACTGTTTTATGGATTGATTCATGCTGAATATTCACGTTCATTTTATTGTAGTGTATGTTTTTCCGAGCGCATGGCTTGGGTATGACTGTATTTAATGCTATTGTGAGCGCCACTGCAACAGCAAGGTATCCTGTTTGTGAGCTTCGATCTTAGTGTTATTCCTCATAAAAACATTATATTGGCGGTTACGGGTGGCATTGCTGCTTATAAAAGTGCCATTGTGGTTCGTCGTCTAAAAGATTATGGCTTTGATGTCCGTGTGGTGATGACACAGGGCGCACAGGCTTTTATTACCCCGCTTACTTTTCAGGCCCTTTCAGGTAATCCAGTGCATACTGAACTGCTTGACCCAGAAGCCGAAGCAGGCATGGGGCATATTGAGCTGGCACGCTGGGCAGATTTGATTCTGGTTGCGCCTGCAAGCTGTGACAGCATTGCCAAGTTTGCCAATGGCTTGGCGGACGATTTGCTGAGTACTTTATATTTAGCCACCAAAGCACCTGTCTGGGTTGCGCCTGCCATGAACCAGCAAATGTGGGCAGCCAAGGCGACACAGCGTAACCTGAAAACTCTGGTTGAAGATGGTGTGCATGTGATTATGCCAGATGCAGGTGAACAGGCGTGTGGTGATGTGGGCTTAGGGCGTATGCCTGAACCTGAGGACTTGGCGCGTCAGGTGGCGGCTTATTTCCATAAAGCCCAGCGTGCTATTGCAGAAAAGTTTGGTTTATTGGCGGGTAAACGTGTCACCATTACCGCTGGCCCGACCCGCGAAGCGATTGATCCTGTACGTTATATTTCCAACCACAGCACTGGAAAAATGGGCTTTGCCTTGGCGGCAGCCTGTTATGCCGCAGGGGCAAAAGTGACTCTGGTGGCAGGGCCTGTCAGTCTGGATACTCCAAATGGTGTGCAACGTATCAATGTCAGTTCAGCCATGCAAATGCTGGATGTCAGCATGAACCAGTTGCAACAGGGTTGTGACATCTTTATTGCGACTGCTGCGGTGGCGGACTACCGTGTGGCACAGGTTGCGGAGCATAAAATCAAGAAAGCAGGCGATGAGCTTGCGTTATCCTTGGTGAAAAATCCTGATATTGTGGCGACGATTGCCCAGCAACAGCAGCGCCCATTTATGGTCGGTTTTGCTGCTGAAACCCAGAATGTTGAGGAATATGCCGCAGGCAAACTGGTCGCGAAAAAGCTGGATATGATCGCCTGTAATGATGTGTCGCGCCCTGATATTGGTTTTGCATCTGATGAAAACGCCATGACGGTGTTCTTTGCCCAGTCCTATCACATGAATAAGCGTGAACTGGAAAAAGCCTCAAAACAGGAGATTTCACAGCAGTTGGTTGAGTCTATTGCCGATGCGTTGCGTCGTCGTTTATAAAAAGCCTGGGAGGGCGTGTGTTTACGCCCTCTTTTTTTTAAATTTGAGCTGATATAAGCAAATGGATGTGCCAACCATTGCCATAAAAATGCAGCTATAAAAAAGAGCAGAATAAGAAGTTGATAAATGAATAGCATCTTTCGGATTTTCTTGGCGCAGGAAGCTTGTTAGTGTGGAGAGACAGCAGCAATTAGAGGATAGAGAAATGCAACAGCAGCGTACTTATGATCGTATTGCTCAAGCGATTGCCTATATCCAGCAAAATTTTCAGCAGCAGCCACAACTGGGTGAAGTGGCAGCACATATTCATTTAAGCCCAGCACATTTCCAGCGTTTGTTTACCGATTGGGTGGGAACCAGCCCTAAAAAATTCCTGCAATACACCAGTGTTGAATATGCCAAAAATATTTTAAAACAACAGGGCAGTGTGCTGGATGCGACCTTTGAGACAGGACTTTCCAGTACCAGTCGTTTGCATGACCTGTTTATCCAGATTGAGGGCATGACCCCAGCCGAATATAAACAGGGCGGACAAGATTTAATAATTCATTATTCCTTTGCTGAAACCTTGTTCGGTGAGGTGCTGGTTGCTTCCACACATAAAGGCATCTGCGCATTAAGCTTTGTGGAAGATCAGGCGGAGGCCTTGCAGCAATTGAAATTACAGTTTCCTAAAGCTCAGCTTGTTGAGCAAATAGATGAATTTCAGACTAATGCGCTGGCTTTCTTTCAAAAAGACTGGGAAAAACTGCCTGAAATTAAACTACATCTAAAAGCAACCGATTTTCAACTGAAAGTCTGGCAAAGCCTGCTTCGGATTCCAATGGGGCAGCTTTCCACCTATGGGCAGATTGCGCAAAATATAGACCATGCCAAGGCAGCCCGTGCGGTGGGCACAGCGATTGGCAGTAATCCCGTGGCTTTCCTGATTCCATGTCATCGGGTGATTCGGTCCACGGGTCTTTTGGGTGGCTATGAATGGGGAATCCTAAGGAAAACAGCGATGATTGGCTGGGAGGGAGCACAGACGCATGCAATTGTTTGATATTGAAGCTGACCCAAGGCATAACCATTTACCCTATGATGGAACGGTGCAGTATTATGGCAAAGTCATACAGGAAATGGTCGCTGATGATTATTTTGAAAAGTTGATGCAAAATATTGCTTGGGAAAATGATCAGGCCATTATCTTTGGTCGGCAGATCACCACCAAAAGAAAAGTGGCATGGTATGGCGATCAGGGGTATGAATATACCTACTCCAATGTCAACAGATACGCCTTGCCGTGGACGGTTGAACTGCTTGAGTTAAGGCAACGGGTGCAGCAGTTGACAGGTGAGCGCTTTAATTCATGTCTACTGAATCTTTACCATACAGGTGAGGAGGGAATGGCCTGGCACAGTGATGATGAAACCGACTTAAAGAAAAATGGCGCGATTGCATCACTCAGCTTTGGTGCGGAACGGAGATTTGCCTTTAAACATAAACAAAGCAAGGAAAAGGTGGAGCTGTATCTGGAACATGGCAGTCTACTGGTGATGAAAGACACCACACAAAGCCACTGGCTGCACCGTTTGCCACCCACCAAGAAAGTGTCGACTGCCCGTATCAACCTGACCTTTAGAACGATTGTTGAATAGCATCATCAGTGGCCTTAAACATAGTGATAAAGCTCAACGTCCGTAAAAGTCTGGTTAAATGCCTCGATCAGGCGATTAATTTGTTCAGCCTGATCTGGCACCAGCATCCAGTAAGGGTTTTCATTCGAGATTAATAACAGTGCCAGCCCATGTTGTTCTGCAACCGCATAGATGTTGTCAAAGTGGATGGCATAGATATATTCCCTAACATCAGGCTCATTTTGAGCATCTAAGTCTGAATTATCATCTTCAGCAAAAAGTTGTTCTATTTGCTCCTCAATACGGTTGTTCAACTGTTCAATATCTACCTTGGCCTGTTATAGTTGGTGGCATTCATCTGTGCCATTGTCATAATATTGTTTTAATTCGACATATTGGATGTTTGAGTATGGGCTATTAACCCATTCAATAAATTGATAAAAATCATGTAGCTTACGAGGGACAAGGCTTGTGGCAAGCTCAGGAAATACCTGCTGGCAAAGGGTATATGGTACTGTGGACATTATTTGTTCTCATTTTATCTTATCCATATCGTTCTCATTATAAAATAATAAAAAACCACAGCAGGTGCTGTGGTTTTTTGCGCGCTTAAAGTGTTATGCCTGACCTTGGGCATCACCTTCAGCTTGTAGACGCTGCATATTGGCTTCAAATTCAGCATCAAAGTTAATTGGGGTAAGCAACAATTGTGGAAAGCTACCCTTGGTCACTAGATCATTCACTGCTTCACGCAAGAACGGGAACAGGATATTCGGGCAGTAAGCACCCAGAACGTACGGAAGACGATCTTCCTCCACGCCATCAACCAGGAAAATCCCTGACTGGGTCACATCAACAATGAATGCGGTCTCACTTTCATTGGTGGCCTG
>NZ_DDAH01000028.1:0-196 GCF_002333245.1 Acinetobacter sp. UBA2063 | reverse complement strand
GCAGAAGATAAATTGATGTTGAGTTCTGGCTGCCACTGCTTGGTAAATACCTGTGCCCCTGGAACTTCAAAAGAAATATCTTTGGTGTAAATACGTTCTAACGCGAGTTGTGGTTGAACTTGTTCTTCGCTCATTGTTTTTCCTTAAATCGTGGAGTGTGTTGATAGATTTTTATTAACCCCCTTTAATTCCCCCT
>NZ_DDAH01000032.1:0-6247 GCF_002333245.1 Acinetobacter sp. UBA2063 | reverse complement strand
TATTTGCCAGCCAGATTTTTCGCTGATTCAGATAATCCACATCATAATTATCATAACCAACGGAGACGGTCGAAATAATCTTGAGTTTTTGTGCAGGTGCCAGATTGCTTTCATTGAGTAAACGTCCTGCACCAATCATGGCATCGGCATCAACCACTTCAGTACGGATTTGCTCATTGATCTCACCGAGTTTTGGGTTGAGCACTACCACCTGATAATTTTGCTGTAACCGTGCTAGAACATCTTGATCTATTTGACTGAATACGACAACTTTCTTCATTGTTACAATTCCGATCTTTTATTGCATCAGTTGCCACAGTCGTCTTTTTAATAAAGGCTGGGCAATCATTTCTTCTAAACTTGCTAAATGTAGAATATTAGAGTGCTGGATAAAATCGAGATGACCTAGACATAGAATCTTTTTATTCATGGCAGTCGCATCCAGAAAGCCCTGAATATAGGAGGGCAAGCCGCGGCTTTCCTGAAAATCAGCCAATGGAAAAGGCCATTTTAACTCGGCATACTGCCCCAGTTTCGCTTTCTGAATATTGTGCCAGAGTTGTTGCTGTGTTTCATTGAATCGACTGCTTTCCACTAAAATTGCACAGCTTTCCAGAATATACATTTGCAACTCAAAGCTTTGAACCTGTGTTGTGACAATAACCTGCTCTTTGTCAGGCATCATCTCAACAGCCTTGGGTTTTACAATGATTTCAATATTATCCTGCGGTTCAACCATCGTGATCGGCTGAACAGGCTCAGGCTTTATTTGCAGCTCAGGCTTGTTTTGTGCTGGCGTTTCGAATTGTATTGGCAAGGACTGAATCTGTTCAGCCTCTTGATCTCGCCATAAGCTCGGCGCGATATTTTTTTCGCATACGACCTCTCGAGGAATCCAAACATCTATTCCCAAAGTTACCAATATGTTTCGCTGCCGCCCGATCATCTTCGCTATTTATTCCTTTCATCTATCAAGATGTGTCATGTTAAAAGTATTTATAACATTACATTCAATTCCTCATAGTCTAGCATAAACCACTCCACCCTAAATGGCTTGCTTTTGTGCAATCACATCATTGGCAAGGGCAACTTCTTACACGCTGCTGGATAAACAGCTCTAGATAATTTAAATATACCTATATCAAATCCATGAATAAATAAAAAACCGAGTTAATCGCTTAACTCGGTTGAGTATCCATTCTTGAATGGGGGTTATTTCTTCTCGACCTTGAAACTATCCTTTAAATCAAGAATACGGTTAAATACAGGTTTTGCAGGAACATGATCATATTGGTCTGCCACAAAATAACCTTCACGTTCAAACTGGAACCGATCTTCTGGTTTTGCCTGTGCCAAAGCTGGTTCAATCACCGCTTGAACGACTTTTAATGATTCAGGATTTAGATTTGCCAGGAAATCATCATCGGCATCAGGTGCAGCTGCGGTAAATAAACGATCGTAAATACGAACTTCGGCTGGAATACCTTTTGTTGCCGATACCCAGTGAATCACGCCCTTAACCTTACGTCCTTCAGGATTTTTGCCTAAAGTTTCAGGGTCAATTGAGCACTTCAATTCAACCACTTCACCGTTGGCATCCTTAATGACTTCATCACATTTAATCACATAGGCATGGCGTAAACGCACTTCACCCTCTGGAATTAAACGTTTGAAACCTTTTGGTGACACTTCTTCAAAGTCTTTACGGTCAATATAGATTTCACGTGTCAAGGGAATCACACGCTCACCCATATCCACATTCGGATGACGAGCATGGGTTAAATCGAGTTCTTCTGGCAAATTGGTGAGCGTCACTTTTAAAGGATTCAACACTGCCATACCACGGGCTGCGGTGTTTTCCAGAGACTGGCGAATACAGAACTCCAGCATTGCCACATCCACAATACCATCGGTTTTTGACACACCCACACGCTTACAGAAATCACGCAAGCCCTCTGGGGTAAAACCACGACGACGCATCCCCACCACAGTTGGCATACGCGGATCATCCCAACCATTGACATAACTCCCCTCAACCAGCTTACGCAGCTTGCGTTTAGATGTGATGGTATAGTCAATGTTTAAACGCGATGATTCGTATTGGCGTGGCACAGCCTGAGAGTGCACTTTCTCAATCACCCAGTCATAGAACGGACGATGGTCCTGAAACTCCAGGGTACAGAGTGAATGGGTAATACCCTCAATTGCATCAGACAATGGATGAGCATAGTCATACATTGGATACATTTTCCACTTGTCACCTGTCTGGTGGTGTTCTGAGTGCAACACACGATAAAGGATTGGATCACGCATGTGTACATTCGGGCTTGCCATATCAATTTTGGCACGTAAAACCGCTTTACCCTCGCCCAATTCACCATTACGCATCTGCTCAAAACGAGACAGGTTTTCTTCCACCGTCGCATCACGGTATGGCGAATTTTTACCTGGCTCCACAAAGCTACCGCGGTTCAACTTGATTTCTTCAGGTGTCTGCAAATCCACATAAGCATCGCCCTGTTCAATCAATTGAATAGCCCATGCATAAAGCTGGTCAAAGTAGCTTGAAGCATAGCGAGGTTCACCATTCCAGTGAAAACCCAGCCATTTCACATCGTTGGCAATGCCATCCACATATTCCTGCTCTTCAGCATCAGGGTTGGTATCGTCAAAACGTAAATTACATAGACCATCAAATTCTTCGGCAATACCAAAGTTCAAACAAATTGCTTTGACATGACCAATATGCAGATAACCATTTGGCTCAGGTGGGAAACGAGTTACAACTTTTTGGGTACGACCTTCTTTTAAATCATCGGTAATCACCTGACGTACAAAGTCCAAGCCTGCCTGTTGTTCTTGCTGCGCGGCATCGACAGAGGCATGAGTATTCGGTGTCGGGGTCTTTGGCAGTTCTGAAACAACATCATTTGGCTTCATAGGGTGTAAATCACTTCTTACGGTAAAAAAATAGAACATAAAAACGCAATCTTTGCTTTTTATCAAAGATTTTAACGTTTTTTACTTGCCTTGTAGTTTACAGTTTGCTTATGCTTCTCTCAACCAAAAACCCATGGTCACAAGCCCATGTTTAGGAGATTAATGTAATGAGTTTTCCTCAAGTCGAATTAAATACCAATAAAGGTCGTATTGTTCTTGAGCTTAACGCTGAAAAAGCGCCAAAAACGGTTGAAAATTTCTTAGAATATGTACGTGACGGTTTCTATGACGGTGTAATTTTCCACCGTGTAATTGATGGTTTTATGATCCAGGGCGGTGGCATGGACGAAAACTTCAAAGAAAAGGCAACTCGTGATTCAATCGAAAATGAAGCAGACAACGGCTTAAGCAACGATGAAGGCACCATTGCAATGGCACGAACCCAGGCGCCTCACTCTGCATCTGCCCAATTCTTCATCAACGTTAAAAACAACTCTTTCCTGAACCATACAGCACCAACTGCACAAGGCTGGGGTTATGCGGTATTTGGTAAGGTTGTTGAAGGCATGGACGTTGTAAATGCAATTAAAGGCGTACGTACAGGTAACCGTGGTTATCACGCAGATGTTCCTTTAGAGAACGTCGTGATTGAATCTGCTAAAATTATCTCTGAATAATTTGATCCAACAGGATTATTTGTGACCCATCTGTTTATATCAGATTTGCATTTGTCACCTGATCACCCTCGACTGGTTCGAGGGTTTTTAGACTTACTAAAACAATATCAACATAAAAACACCCAGCTCTATATTTTAGGTGACTGGTTTAACGCATGGATTGGGGACGACTACACCGCCCCTTGGCTAGATGAAATCGTTCAGGCTTTAAAAGAGTTCAATCAGGCAGGCAATCAGGTTTATTTTCAGGTCGGTAATCGTGATTTTGTTTTAGGAAAAAATTTCCTCAACCAATTTAATGGAATCCTACTCCCTGATGTCTATACGCTGGAAATTAACCATCAAAAATTCCGTCTGGAGCATGGCGATGCCCTATGTACTAATGACATTGCCTATCAACGCTTTAGAAGCGTAATCCGCAATCCAGTTCTGCTGAGTTTATTGAAACGGACCCCATTAAGCTTTAGACAGAAACTTGCCAATGGTTTCCGTAAAAAGAGCAGTGAAACCAAACAGCTCAAAAACTATGACATCATGGATGTGAATGCCCAGGCTGTAGATTCAGTGATAGAACAGGTGGATTTTTTAATTCACGGTCATACCCATCGTCCAGAAATTCATTTGTTGGGCAATAAACAGCGTATTGTTTTGGGTGACTGGCGAGCAGACTCTGCATGGATTCTAGAAATTAACGAACAAGAAAATAGTAGCCTGGATTTTAAAAAGTGGCTCTATTGACCTTTGCTCCATTCGACTTTATCTATATTTAAATCACATTTAGACACTTTTCATACCTGCTAGATCCAGTAAAATAAACTGATTTTTTTATTTTGGTTAATCATAAATGGATTCCCTACACACCGCAAAAACACGTTACACCACCAAGGCATACGATGCGAGTAAAAAGATTCCAAAAGAACAGTTTGAAAAATTATTAGAAATTTTACGTTTCAGCCCCTCTTCGGTAAATATTCAACCCTGGCATTTTCTGATCGCAGAAACAGATGAGGCAAAACAACGTATTGCAGCAGGTTTAACAGGTGGCTATGCTTATAATGCCGCAAAAGTGCTCAATTGTTCACATACCCTTGTTTTCTGTACACGTACCGATATTTCCAATGAATATCTTGAGCAGTTACTTGAACAAGATGATGTCAGTGGCCGCTTTAAGGATGAGGCAGCAAAACAGGGACAAAAAGATACCCGTTCGGGTTATGTTGAGTTTTACCGAAATGAATTGAAGAACCTTTCAGCATGGATGGAAAACCAGACTTATATCGCCCTTGGACAACTGTTATTCGCCGCAGCCCTTGAACACATTGATGCCACACCAATGGAAGGCTTTGACAGAAATATTATTAATCAGGAATTTGGTTTGGCTGAAAAAGGCTTGAAAGCCTCCGTAATTGTGGCTTTGGGCTATCGTAGCGAAAATGATTTTAATGCGAAGCTACCCAAATCACGCCTTGCGAATGATGTGATTTTTACCCGTTTATAATCATCATAATGATTGTGGTTGTTTGTAAGGGCAGATAACCATCTGCCCAAATTAAACTGTGTTCTGCTGGAATGAGAACATTAACCGCTACAACATCATCGCTTTTGCCAAACACAATACAGCCAGTACTCCACATACTAGACCAATCCATGTATAGGCTTTAAGCCGTTCCCGAAACAGCACCACCCCACTAATTACCCCAAAAATCACCACAAGAATGTTCATGCCTGCAAACACAATCGCTGGTGTGTCTTTCAACATCATATGTGCTTTCACATACAGGGCAATATTGGCAAAATTGATTGCACCAAGGACTAGACCTGCGAAAATATTCTTCGGCTGCCAATTCGGCTGGGTGATGGCGAGATACACAATTGATAAAACAAACGCCACAATGAAGATGAGATTTAATGTGACTGCAAACTGTAGACCCAGGCTACTGCTATATTTAAGTAAGATATCAACCGCAGCATAACCTGTCCAGACACAAAACAGAAACAGGGCAGATTTTAGATTTAGGCCTTGTGTGGCTTTCTCCGCCGCCTGCCCAAGAATAATGAAAAAAATTGCCACCACACCTAAAGCAACGCCAATCAGCTTTAACAGGCTAAACTGCTCACCAAATATAAAATAGGCAGCCAATAAAGAAAGAATCACTGCCAAACGCTGGGCAATCTCCGTTTTCACAATACCCGCAAACTGCAATGACTTGGCTAAACATAGAAAGATGCTAGGTAACAACACCGCCAAAATTAAAATCAGCCACCACGGCGTATGTTGCCATGAAACATGGGTGATATCTGTTTTGAACCAATAGGCGCATAACAGGCTGGCACTTAAATAGTTCCACGCAATCATTTGCCAAACATCAAAACCTTTTTCTTTCAGATATTTCAGCAAAATTGACACGATAACGCTGCAACAAGCAGCCGCAACAATAATTTCCATGAGATCTATTCTAGCTTTTTAGACATAAAAAAATGCCAGTCTGAAAACAGACTGGCATTTTTTAAAGATCATCAATCAATTAACGATTATTTTCGTCTTCTTGACCATCTTCAAATTTAGTTTCGCCGTCGAAACCGCCCTGACCACCGAAGCCGCCCTGATGACCGAAGCCACCTTGACCACC
>NZ_DDAH01000091.1:0-6603 GCF_002333245.1 Acinetobacter sp. UBA2063 | reverse complement strand
TGAATAAAGTATTCACCTTCATGTTCAGCGACTTTACCAATAATTTGTTTGACACGACGTTGGACGACTTCGGTAATAAACCCCCAAGCTTTACCTTTACGGTCAACAGAAGTTTGGCGTACTTTAACGCGATCACCATTAAAGACTAGACGTAATTCACGTTCAGGTAATAGTACATCATCCTGACCTGCGATATTGGCCGTACCCAAGCCTTTACTGTTGATATAAACCGTTGCTTCATGGCTCGGTAAATCGGTTGCAGGTTGGTATTTAAAACCATCTTTCATTAACTGACCGTCACGAACCATTGCACTTAAGCGATGGTTCAAGGCATCAATACTTTTTTGATCTGGGATATTAAAGTGGTCAACCAGCTCTGCATGAGACTGTGCAGTTTTTAATTGTTCTAATGTACTTAGAATAAGAGTTCGGCTAGGGATAGGATTATCGTAACGTTGCGCTTCTGCTTTTGCTTCGGGATCGGCCCAATTTTTAGTCATATCGTTTCATTTCACATCTGGCAGATCGGTTTAGCATAAGTCATTCAAACTCTAACTGCACGTCAAAGATTGCAAGATTCTGTTTATTGTGCCGATCTAAATAAAGGAGAGAACACTATATTAACAAGCGTAGCGCTAAAAATGACGAAAAAATATAAGAATTGGTTAAAAAACATTTGATTGATTTAAAAAAAGAGAAAAAAACAGGATCATCCCTTGTGTAATACGGTTTTAGTTTGTATTATTGCGCTCGTGTTACGGTGAGATGGGTGAGTGGCTGAAACCACATCCCTGCTAAGGATGCATACGGGTAACTGTATCGAGGGTTCGAATCCCTCTCTCACCGCCACTTTACTTAAAGCGCTCATAGCTCAGCTGGATAGAGCACTTGGCTACGAACTAAGGGGTCGGGAGTTCGAATCTCTCTGAGCGCACCAAGTAAAGATTAATGTAACACACGCCTGAATAGGCACATAAGTAATGCGCTCATAGCTCAGCTGGATAGAGCACTTGGCTACGAACTAAGGGGTCGGGAGTTCGAATCTCTCTGAGCGCACCAACTTAAAGAAATTAACCGCTTAATTGCGGTTTTTTTTGTGCCTTATGCCTTTGCCTTAATTTTCTGTACAAACACTGCATTACCGCCAACTGCTGGCAATACGTCATGATATGGCAGGCTTCGCATTGCCCTGAGTAAAAAAGGTGCTTTTTCATCAATTTTCATGCTGGTGGTCATTTTCAATAAAGCACCCTGATTAAGCTCGGTAAATCCCATCTGGCCTTTAATAAAACGCAAGTCACCACCATTGGCATAAAAATTATTTTCGCTGGCATTTGGATAATTAAAATGCAGTTTAAAGGCAAATGGAATATTAATGACACCTAAGCCCACATTGACCTGAATATCTGCATCCTGTCCCTGATTCTGAATAGGGGTGGTCACCACCTTTTTGATTTGCCGAGGGAATAAATCCTTATAGGCCAATGGAGTGAGCCATTTCTGTAGCTGTTGTGGTGTCTGTTTATAAAACTGATAGGTGGTGGAAAACCGCATGGCTTCACGTCCATGCGTGTACATGATGCTGGTCGGGGCATGCAGAAAGCTAACGGGTTGCTGTGATGTCTGGCTGAGCTGGGCGATTTTTGTGAGCTGGGTTGCATTGAGTTGAGGGCTTGGCATTTGCCCGCCATCAAGTGGGGCAGTGTTTTTTCCAATAAAACGGGTTCTTAAAGCCTCTAAAACAAAGGCGTTGCTAGTGCTGGGAACTCCAAACTTGACCTCAGGAATTGCGTTTAAAATTTTCTTTAAAATAAATCCTTTCGGTTGGTTGAGGTCACCCCACTGGGTTAGTGTCACCAGGGTCCGATGCTCATCCAGTGCAAACCATTCCAGTTTTCCGACCCCATAGGGAATGGGAGCGTCAATGACCAGACTGGCGATGCTGTTCGGCTTGATCTGGTGTTGCAGCGTGACGTCCTCATTGAAATTGAGTACAGGAATTGGTGTTGGAATTGAGACCTTGTATTTCACCTGTACGATATTGCCCGACTGTTCAATGGTCTTGGCTGATTTTAGGGTTGGAAACAGTCCCACATAATGACTAAAGTCTGTCAGCGTTTTCGCCACCTGTTGTGTATTGGCAGGGACGATGATGGCAGCGGAAGTAAAGCTGACAGTGGGTTGAGGATTGCTTTTCAGGGTGGGTACTGAAGTTTTTACCGCAGGGTGACCATAAATAAAAATAGTGTCCTGAGTATAACTGGCCAAGAGCTGTGGATTGTTCTGAAAAGGCTGCAAGGCACTTGGGATATTGTCTGTCCATGTAATGATTTGAGTAAAACCAATTTGACTTATCCCGAATAAAATACCTGTACATAGCAGGCGGGTAAAATAAGACATAACATTCCTTTGATTTTTTATACGTGACTGAGCTGGAAATTCAGCATTTCAATCTTGATCAATGCCAGTAAATTGGAAAATAGTTATAAATTTTTTTGTGTGTAAAGAATAGCCATATTGTGTAAAACAACGTCTTAGCCACTAAACTGGTATAATATTTACGCCCATCCATGATGAAACAAATTGAAGTCGAGCATGTCTGAACAACGTCCAGCGCTATCCCTGCGTTATTACCTGAATTTAGAAGAATCCCAGGATGGTTTTGCTTTAGTGACCTTTGGTAAAAAGACCTTTACCCGTTTTTTAACCCCACTGATTAGTATCGCCATTATTGTATGGGGTATTTATCTTGGTTTTTCGGGTGTGGGGCGTTACTACGTTGCATTGGGGGCCTTTTTCCTGATCATGCAGGGGCTGATGCGCTATTGGTTGCTGCCGATGTTGTTTAAACGACAGTTTGTCCGTTATCAGTTTGGCAAGAGTGAACAGGGCATTGACCTGTATCAGGATCATTTTGAGCTTTATGCCACAGGTAAAAAGCAAAGTGCGCAATATGCCGAGGTGCAGTCTTTCGCCATTGGTAAACTGACCTATATGCTGGAACTGAAAAACCATACCGTGGTGATTGTGCCAAAACGGGCGTTTACGGATTCAGCAGCGCAAAGTAAATTTGAAAATAGCTTTAAAAAATAAATAATCTTGCTAATAAATAAGGAAATGCCATGAGCACCTCTCCATCAAAAATTGTGTGTGTCGGTCGGAACTATGCTGAGCATGCAAAAGAGCTTGGCAATGTGATTCCAGATCGCCCGATTTTATTTATGAAACCTGCAAGTAGTTTGGCGACTCTAGCGCAAGGCATTACATGGAACAAGGCCTTGGGTGAATGTCACTATGAATGTGAAATCTGCCTGCAAATTGCACATCCCCTGTCTGGCGAAACAGATCGGGAAAAAGTACTGGAGGCGGTGGGAGCACTGACACTGGGACTGGATTTAACCCTGCGTGATTTACAGGGTGAGCTAAAAGCCAAGGGGCATCCGTGGGAACGTGCCAAAGCATTCGATGGCGCATGTATTCTGGGGGAGTGGATTGAAACCGATGAGATTGGTGACCTACAGGAACTTGAACTGATCTTGACCATCAATGGTGCCGAACGCCAGCATGGTTTCACCAAAGATATGATATTTGATATTGCCGATTTACTGATTGATATTAATCAGGCATTTAGCCTACAGACAGGTGATGTGATCATGACGGGAACACCAGCGGGTGTAGGTGCTTTACAGCCAAATGATCAACTCACCCTAAAACTGATTACCCAGTCTGGGGAATACGACTGGAATACTTTTGTCCGACCATAATCATGCATTTACAACATGCTGCGGGTTAAGTCTGAAAGTAGCCAATGACTCGCCTGTTAAAGTCATTGGCTATGCAGATTTATTTCGGTTCTGTCGACATCTCAAAGATGGTTGAAAGAGGAATAGACAGTTTAGCCGCCAAATAGTCGTTGCTTTCAATCAGGGCTGGGCCAAGTCGCTCCATCCATTCATCATTCTGATGCACATTGAATACATCAGGGCGTAGAGGTAAAGGATAAGGAAGAGCGGTAAAGAAACTCCAGAAATCAACCTGCGCCAAATTCCGTACCAATACATATTCATCCTTATCTGTGCGCTTGATGAGATTTTGATTTTCAAGTTGCAGGATATAGGCAGGTAAACGCCCCAATTCACCACGACCAATAATATCCAGTAGTTCCGTTTCACTGACACTTTCACCGATTTGCTGTTTTTTATAAAACAGCTCCAGCATGTCGAGTAACATCAAAATTGGATGGCGCTTTTGCTCCTTGCCTAAATTAAATGCAGTGAGGGCATAGCTGACTTCCACACCCAGTAAAATGATGTTCCAGGACAAATAGATCCAGAGCAGGAAAATGGGAACGGCAGCGAATGCACCATAGACAATTTCATAGCTAGTGAAGTTGCTCATGATCCAGCCAAATAAACGTTTCAGGGTTTCAAAAACCGTTGCACTAAAACAGGCGGCAATCACTGCTGAAAAGATCGGGACAGTGCGGTTTGGAATGGTCCAATATAAAATGAAAAAGCCAGCAATCGTAAGTAGAAATGAAATCAACCATAAGATTAATGAACCATTGAGTTGATAGCCTGCAAAGTTGTTGCTGAGAATGTTCATTGAGGCGACAGTTGAGGAAAGTACAAACGCACTGCCTAAAATGATCGGGCCCAGTGAAATAATGGTCCAGTAACGCATAAAGCCAATCAGGCCTGTACGGGTTTCCTTGACCCGCCAGATACGATTGAAAACGGTTTCAATCGAAGACAGCATCAGTACGGTGGTGACAAAAAGAAATAACACCCCAATCACGGTGAGGTTACTGGATTTTTCGGTAAATGCGTTCAGTGCCTTGTCAAAGGCAATGGTGCTTTTAGGCAAAAAGTTGCTGTAGATCAGTTGTTGCAGTTGTTGTCGGGCAGGTTCCAGTGCCTTGATGGAGGAAATGATAACCAGAAAAACGGTCAGCATAGGGACAACGGCAAACAGGGTGGTATAGGTGAGGGAACCCGCCTGGTCCTGACAGCGATCGGCCTTGAAACGCCGTAACACAAATACAATAAATTGAAACCATGTTTTTTCTAAAAAAGGCAGTTTGTTTCGATATCGTTCGAAGATCATGGGTTCATCCTATTGTTTTAATCAAAATCCTATGCGTTTCACAGAACTTATTACCGCTAAAAATATAAAAAATATCGTATAGTGTTCTTTTTAACAAAATTATTGAAAGTAATGCAACCTTACGTCCTTGTTCTTTATTACAGTAAATATGGTTCAACCAGACAGATGGCACACCTGATTGCAGATGGAATTGAGGCTGCGGGTGTCACTGCCCGTATTCGTACCGTTCCAAATCTGGCCACTGTGGTGACTGAGGCTGAGCCGAGTATTCCTGCTGAGGGAGACATTTATTGTACCCTGGATGATCTCACCCATTGTTCAGGTTTGGCGCTTGGTTCACCAACACGTTTTGGCAACATGGCCAGTGAAATGAAATATTTCTGGGATCAAACCACCAGTTTGTGGCTGAATGGCGCATTGCACAATAAACCTGCCTGTGTGTTTACCTCTTCAGGTTCAATGCATGGTGGGCAGGAAAGCACCTTGTTGACCATGTTACCGCCATTATTCCATCATGGCATGATGATACTGGGCTTACCCAATTCAATCCCTGCATTATCCAATACCAAAACAGGCGGCACCCCCTATGGTGCAAGTCATGTCAGCGGTCCACGCCACGATCAAGGTTTAAGCCAAGATGAAAAAACATTATGTGAGGCGCAAGGTAAGCGTTTAGGCGAAGTGGTCAAGGCGTTGGCTGCAAAGTGATAAAATAAAAGCCATAGCAGAATAGTTTTCCGCTATGGCTTTTATTTTTATATCTCTACTAATACGGTGTCTATTTCTTGCATGATCCGATTTGTTTCGGTCAACGCAACAATGATTTTTTGATAATGCAAAATATCTTCAAAATCTAAAGCCCGATCTTTACGGTCTTTGAGCCATTTTTGAGCAGGTTGATAACCGCCAATATAAAAAGTCCATGCCACTTCAGGCACATTGGCAAAGTATTGCGTGTCGTTAATATAAACATGTCCATCTTTATAGATTGGTTTTTCGACGATATTGCCGCCGTCTTCTGGATATTGAGTAATGTATTGCTCAACGGTTGGACTTTCGAGCAAGTGAATGCGCCGTAGTTCGCCACCGAGTTTGACCAATTCAATAAAGGTTTTGGTGTTAGTTGGATATGGCACACGTGGAAAGTCGATTTTTAGAAATTCTTTGTAGGTTTCTCGATACTTTGGCGAGTGTAAAACTGCATAGATATAGTCCAGTAGGTCTATTGGCGCAAATGTACCGTGAATGTCTTCTTTTTCATCGGTAAAGCTTAAGCCGATCTTGGATGCGATCTGTTCGACAATGTCTTGATTTAAATTAGGCGTGCGGATCGCTTGCTTGTCTAAAGTATTTTGGGTGGTGTCATTATAAAGATAGAGAGGAAAAATATAATTGTTATCCAGCGATGAGCTAATGCTTTTGTCGGTAATATTTTGTGTAATGAAATAACAGCTTGCATCATTTCTCCTACTTCGTGTAGAGCTGATTGCTAAATTT
>NZ_DDAH01000115.1:0-5182 GCF_002333245.1 Acinetobacter sp. UBA2063 | reverse complement strand
TTGGAAAAAAAGCTTCCTTATTCGAGCGGGCTTTGGAAGAATTCGAACGGAATGACAATTCATCACTATAATGATGATTACACATCGTTCAGATAGACGAGAGTAAAAAAGCACATGAAAGATATTGATTGGTCAGCCTGGTTTTGCACGATTTTATTGATTGTCGTATTTCGTGAGGGTGCCGTCCTGATCACCAAAGCCTTTCATCACCCTGAACTAGGTAATCTGGTGGGGTTGATTGCGCTACTCACCACCCTGCTGATCTGGAGGCGGTTTAAAAAAATCTCCAACCGCCTGATTGATACCAACAATAAAATCATGAAAGAAAGCGCATTTGCGTTTCTGCCGATTTGTGCAGGCTCGCTGATCATGCTGGTTCATCTGGGCAAGGAAATTCCTGTGTTTCTGTTTGTGCTCACCCTAAGTACCTTATTGCCCTTATGGATTTACGCCAAAATGGCAAAACGCTGGTTATAGAGGCCTTTATTTATGTTGATGGTTATTTATGGCTTTGTGATCACCCTGATCAGCTATCTGCTTGCAAAACCTTTGAATAAAAAGGTTCCTCAGATTCCGCTGATTGTGTTTGCCATGTTTATCGTGATTGGATTACTGGCAATCCTCGGCATTCCGTATGAACACTACATGAACAACGTCAATGATGTGTTTAACCATCTACTTGGTTATGTCACGGTTGCGCTGGCCATTCCCCTCGCAGCGATGCGCTACGATGACTTGCCCATCAAGTCCATGATCGGGATTTTATGTTTTGCCAGCATCAGTGCGGTTGCCCTGCCAATGGGACTTGCTTATTTACTGCACATGTCTGAACCGACCATCATGGCCTTTGCCACACGTGCGGTGACCACACCGATTGCACTTAACATTGCCACACTGCTACATGCCCCGTTGATGATGGTTTCTCTAATTGTGATCTTATCAGGTGTGATTGGAGCGGCCTTTTCACCGTGGATCTTAAAACATATCCATGATGAACGTGCCTCTGGCCTGGCGCTGGGTCTGGCGGCCCATGCCATTGGCACGGCACAGGCATGGCAGCGTGGTCCTGTCACGGGTCGTT
Source organism: Acinetobacter sp. UBA2063 (assembly GCF_002333245.1). Classification (NCBI taxonomy): domain Bacteria; kingdom Pseudomonadati; phylum Pseudomonadota; class Gammaproteobacteria; order Moraxellales; family Moraxellaceae; genus Acinetobacter; species Acinetobacter sp. UBA2063. The sequence goes on along the minus strand of NZ_DDAH01000115.1, from coordinate 4,101 downwards.
ATGCCGCATTTGGCATGGCGGTGAATGGGGTCTTCACAGCCATCTGGCTACCCACTTTTATTTTATCTTTGTCTTAAAATTTGCAGCAAATATCACATAAAGATTGAACTAGTTGTCAAATATCCTACATAATAGAGTATCAAACGTTAAAAGGATTTTTTAATGATGAAAGGCAAACAATTTATAGGTGCATTCCTCTTATCAGCAGTCAGTAGCTTTTCTTTTGCGGAAGACATTACGGGTCTTTGGCAGACGATTGATGACAAAACAGGTGCACCTAAAGGACTCGTTGAGATTCGTAAAGAAAATGACACCTATGTGGGTAAAATCGTCAAAGTCACCCCTCGTGCGGGCTATACTCCAAAGGAAACCTGTGTAGACTGTCCACCACCTTATACCAACAAACCTATTATTGGCATGGATGTGCTGACAGGCCTAAAGTCCACAGATGGCCTTAACTATACTAGTGGCCGTATTCTTGATCCAAATACAGGCAAGCTCTACAGCATGAAAGCCAAGTTAAGCTCAAATGGTAAACGCCTGCACTTGCGCGGCTATCTGGGTATATCTGCATTAGGCCGTAACCAGATCTGGATTCGAGTCAATTAAACCTTGAACTAAAGACTTAGACAATAAAAAATAGCCCTGTATGACAGGGCTATTTTTTAACAGCAAAATCGAAAATTTAACGGCTTTGCAATGCAGCATAGTCCAGCAGCACATTTGCCGCTTCGGTAATAAATGCCTCTTCCTCTGGTAGAGGTGGGCGCAGATGTGCTTTCATCTTGGCACGAGACTCCACCAGAGCATCAATAGAGGCCTGATAGCTTTCCCAGTTTGCATAAGGCGGCTGCCCTGTTGCAGCTCGGCGTTGATTTTCAGCATCCAGCGTTTGCTTTTCCAGATCAACCAGCTCAGCACGGCGCTGGTCAATATCCAGCACCACTTTTTTCTCATCGGCGGTCTTCTTGGCAAGCGTTTTGCGTATCTCCAGATACTTGAACTGTGGGTCTGTCGCAACACGCTGTCCAGAGATCTGGTTCAGTTTAGCCACATAGGGCTGTACCGAACCTTCACGCTTGAATGGTGCTGTTGGAATGGTGTCCCACTTCAGGGCATTTTTGGCCTTACGCTCGCCAAACTCCTCATTGTAGATATCCACCAGTCGGATGTCAGGAATCACACCTTTATTCTGGGTACTACCTCCTGTGACACGATAGAACTTACGCTGGGTCAGCGTTGCCTGACCATGTGCCAAAGAATCCAGTTGAACCTGAGCGGTTCCCTTACCTGTGGTGGTACTACCAATGATGATACCGCGTTCATAATCCTGAATTGCGGCAGAATAGATTTCACTTGCAGAGGCAGAGGCCAGATTCACCAGTACCGCCATTGGTCCAGCATAAATCTGTTCACCGCCATCGGTGTCTTCAAACACATTGACGTTACCATTGCCATCACGGATCTGAACCACTGGGCCTGACTTGATCACTTGTCCCAGCATACGGGCAACTTCTTCCAGAGAACCACCTGGATTATTACGCAAATCAACCATAATGCCTTCGACTTTCTTGGCTTTCAGTTCTTCAAATGCTTTTGCAGTATCTTCAGACACTGAACGATACTCAGTGCCAGCACGGCGTGAACGATAATCAAAGTAGAATGATGGAATCTCAATCACACCAAAGACATGCTTCTTGCCATCACGCGTGATTTCAACGGTACGTGAACGAACACCAGCATCCTCTTCCTGAATCACATCGCGTGTCAGTGTGACATTACGCGCCTGACTCATGGCTGCGCCAGCACCCAGCAGGCGTACCGTGACTTTGGTACCGCGTTTACCACGAATCAGCCCCACAATCTCAGAACTAGGCCAACCAATGACATCAATCATTTTATCGCCATCCTGAGCAACCCCAATGATGCGGTCTCCAGACTTGACCTGACCAGATTTACTGGCTGGGCCACCCTCAACGATGGTTTCAATCTTGGTGTAGTCCTCATTGCCACGTTCAGGACGAATCGAAACACCAATCCCCTCAAGCTGCAAGGTGGTCTGACGATTCAGCTCCATCGCATCAATTGGTGGATAATAATTACTGTGTGGATCATAGGTTGCCAGCATGGCATTCAATGTTTTATCCAGCACATCATCACTTTTTACACGGCCAATACGCTCGAGCTGGCGTGTATAGCGTTTGGTGAGTGTCTGAACAGGAGTTAAGTCTTCAGGCCCTGTCAGATCCTGTCCATTGGCAAGTGCTGGATTGGCCTTTAATGCCTTTTGCTTGGCCTGTTCCTCTTCCTTGCTGATGGTCAGGTTGATCAATTGTGACACCAGCATTTTCTGCCAGTGGTTTTGTTGCTCGGCAGTTGTTTTAAAATAAGCTGCCTTTTCACGGTCAATATCAAGATACACATCTTTCTGGTGCAGATTCTGTGGTTTCTTGAGTTCAGCCAGCATATATTCGTAGAACTGTTTCAAACGCTCACGGTATTGTGCATGAATGGCAAAAGGCCCCGTAAGGTTACCCGCTTTCAGGGAGCTGCCAAAGGTAGAGCCGTACTTATTCTTATATTCCTCAACCTCACCACTGAGAAACAGTGAATGATCTGGGTCAAGGCTATCTAGGTACATATCCAGAATGCGGTTTGAGGTATTGGCATCCAGACGCATGTTTAGGTAATGCTGACGGTCAACCAATGTTGCCAGTTGACGCGAGACCAGCGCCTGTTCCTGTGATGGCTGGATCGTTGTTGAAACAACTGACGTTTCTGTCGCCGCAAATGCCTCATTTATGGTATGAGAGAAAAATAAACCACCAGTCGCAATCGCAACCGCACACGCTATCGTTTGAAGTTTCATAAAATTTTGGTGCTTCCTTGGATATGGCAATTATTATACAGGCACAATGTCAATATGAATGCCATGCATTCAACATCTTGGCAACCTGCATAACTTATTCATCAATATCATGTCGTTTTATCATATTCTGTACTGACAAAATGTAGCAAATCATTGCACAATTTATCTATCGTTTTTTTCATCAAATTTTTTATCAAAATTCAAACGGAATCACTATGATCGGCGCATTGATGCTGGATATTGCTGGCACAGAACTTACCCAAGAAGATATTGAACTATTACAGGCTCCGCAAGTCGGTGGCATGATTTTATTTGCCCGAAATATTGAATCGCCTCAACAGGTCCGTGCATTGACAGACCACATGCGGCAGGTACGTCCTGACATCCTGATTGCGGTTGATCAGGAAGGTGGCCGTGTACAGCGTTTAAGACAGGGTTTTACCTTGCTTCCAGCGATGGGACGACTTGGAGAGCATTATCTGCACAGCCCACAACAGGCGATTGAACTGGCTGAACAATGTGGCTGGTTAATGGCCACTGAAGTGCTTGCGGTGGGGATTGATTTTAGCTTTGCACCTGTTCTGGACCTGAACGAGATTAGCGATGTGATTGGTGACCGTGGTTTTGCCAAAAACATGCAGGACATCGTGCCGCTGGCAGGTGCATTTATGCAGGGCATGAAAAAAGCAGGTATGGCAACCACGGGCAAACATTTCCCTGGTCATGGCTCCGTCAAGGCAGACTCACATGTTGCCGCAGCAATTGACAATCGTTCTTATCAGGACATCTATGACAAGGACATGCAAAGCTTTATTCAGTTAATGCCTCAGTTGGATGCCTTGATGCCAGCCCATGTGATCTATGATCAGGTTGATCCCAACCCAGCAGGCTTCTCCCCGTTCTGGCTGCAAAATATCTTGCGCCAGCAGCTCAGGTTTAATGGGGTTTTATTTTCGGACGACCTGAGTATGCAGGCTGCATGTGTGGCAGGTGGCGCGGATGCGAGGATTCAGGCTGCATTAAACGCGGGTTGTGATATGGGTCTGGTCTGCAATGACCGTGCAGCCGCATGTACCGCGCTGGATGGCATTCAAAACCTTGCCTTGCCAAACCAGCAACGATTGGAGCGTATGCGCGGTAAAATTCCAGATATTCAGATCGGCACTACTCTCACTTTGGACGAAACTTGGCAAAACGTCAGAAAAGTTATTGAAGGCTTTAAGAATTCGTTT
>NZ_DDAH01000015.1:531-6245 GCF_002333245.1 Acinetobacter sp. UBA2063 | reverse complement strand
CATAAAGCCCACTTCAAAGCCCCATAAAAAAAGCCAGTGCCTTAGCACTAGCTTTTTCTCAATATTGAAGGTGAATACTTTAGCTTATTTAAACAGTGGCAAGTGCTGCATTAAATGTTTCGCTTGGACGCATTATCGCATTCACTTTTGCTGGATCAGCAGCGTAGTAGCCACCAATGTCAGCCGCTTTGCCCTGTACTTGAGAGAATTCAGCCACAATCTTCTGTTCATTCTCAGCCAGTGTTTTCGCCAGTGGGGTGAACTGCGCCTTTAACTCAGCATCTTCATCTTGTGCAGCAAGTGCCTCAGCCCAGTACAACGCCAAATAGAAATGGCTGCCACGGTTGTCAAGCTCACCAGTACGACGTGATGGAGACTTGTCATTATCCAGTAACTTGCCTGTTGCCTGATCTAAAGTCTTGGCAAGCAATTTTGCACGCGCATTATCTTCTTTAATCCCAAGCTCTTCCAGAGAAACGGCCAGCGCAAGGAACTCGCCCAGTGAATCCCAGCGTAAATGGTTTTCTTCCACCAACTGCTGAACGTGTTTTGGTGCTGAACCACCCGCACCTGTTTCGTACATACCGCCGCCAGCCATTAAAGGAACGATAGACAACATCTTCGCAGAAGTACCCAGTTCCATAATTGGGAACAAGTCAGTCAGGTAGTCACGCAGGATGTTACCCGTCACGGAAATCGTGTCTAAACCACGCGCCACACGCTCAAGCGTATAACGCATTGCACGCACCTGAGACATAATCTGGATATCCAGACCATCGGTATCATGCTCTTTCAGGTATTTTTCGACTTTCTTGATCAGTTCATTTTCGTGCGGACGGTATGGGTCAAGCCAGAAAATCGCTGGCATGCCAGAGCTACGCGCACGTGTCACCGCAAGTTTTACCCAGTCACGAATCGGCGCATCTTTCACCTGACACATACGCCAGATATCACCTTGCTCTACGTTTTGCGACATCAACACTTCACCTGTATCAAGGTCAGTGATGTTGGCAATGCCCGCTTCTGGAATCTCGAAAGTCTTGTCGTGTGAACCGTATTCTTCCGCTTTTTGTGCCATCAAGCCCACATTTGGCACAGTCCCCATGGTTTTCGGGTCAAAGTTGCCATTCCACTTACAGAAATTGATCATTTCCTGATAGATACGTGCGAAAGTTGATTCTGGCATCACTGCTTTACAGTCGTAAGGCTTGCCATCAGCACCCCACATTTTACCACCACCACGAATCATTGCAGGCATGGATGCATCGACAATCACGTCATTCGGAGAGTGGAAGTTATCAATGCCTTTGGCGGAGTCAACCATTGCCAAGCGCGGACGATGCTCCTGACAGGCGTGTAAATCTTCAATTATTTCTTCACGAAGCGAGGTTGGCAAGGTAGCGATCTTTTCATACAGGCCTGCCATACCGTTATTGACGTTAATACCCAACTCGTCAAATAACTTGCCATGTTTTTCAAATGCATCTTTATAGTAGATCTTGACACAGTGACCAAACACGATGGGATGCGACACTTTCATCATGGTCGCTTTGACGTGCAGTGAGAACAGGATGCCTGCTTCACGGCAGTCTTCCAGTTGCTTCTCATAGAATTCACACAGCGCTTTTTTGCTCATGAACATTGAGTCGATGATTTCGCCATCCTGCAACGCCACTTTTGGCTTCAAGACAATGGTTTCACCCGTTTTGGTGATCAATTCCATTTTCACGTTACGTGCATGGTCCAGTGTCATCGACTTTTCACCATGATAGAAGTCACCCTCTTCCATGTGTGAAACGTGGGTTTGTGACCACTGTTTCCATTCGCTCATTGAATGTGGATGCTTTCTGGCATAGTTCTTTACCGCAGCAGGCGCACGACGGTCAGAGTTCCCTTCACGCAACACTGGGTTTACGGCTGAACCGAGACATTTACCATAGCGGTCTTTAATTGCCTTTTCTTCCTCAGTCACTGGATTCTCTGGATAATCAGGAATCGCATAGCCTTTTGACTGAAGTTCCTTGATGCATGCCACCAACTGAGCAACCGAAGCACTGATATTTGGAAGTTTAATGATGTTCGTATCTGGATCCTGCGTGAGACGTCCAAGCTCCGCAAGGTTATTGGTCACTTTCTGCTCGTCGCGTAGGTAGTCCGAAAATTCTGCGAGCACGCGCGCGGCTACAGAGATGTCACTTTTAACGATCTCAATGCCAGCTGGCTTGGTAAAGGTCTCAATGATCGGCAGTAGAGAGTAGGTCGCCAGTAGTGGCGCCTCATCAGTCAGTGTGTAAATGATTTTTGACTTTCCACCAGCCATATATAGCCCCTTGTGTTAAATGTTAGTTGTGAAGAACCAAGCTTTTGGCCCAGTCTTTGAGAACCGATGTGCTTAAATAAAACCACTGAGAGTATCGGCCCTCGTCGCATCTCAGTCAACGCAATATCGAGTGATAACGACATTTCGAAAAAAAATACTACAAAACTCTATAAAGGTTGCAGCTATGTTTAGCCACCTCACATGAAGTTTTGGCTTTTCAAACACAAAACGGTTTCAGCTTAAATAACAGCTTTAAATTTACCATTTCGCAAACAAATGAATATAGTGCCTTAGTATGAGTACGACACTAACAAAGTTTAATGAACAACATATGACGTTGGTCGGGGGATTAAACTTTCAACCAACGATCAAGTTTATTCTGATCTTCAATTTTTAACTCAACAGTGGTCAGTGCATTTTCTCCCCCCGAGATTTCAAACTGCAACAGCTCATCACGGCGGAAAGCATAAACCGTAAACGCTCCCTGCTGTTTTGCATATTTCGCCAGAAGTTTTTCTGATGCTTTAATACCATCAATCGCAAGGATCACATCACTGGCAGACAGTCCAGCTTTTGCAGCAGCACTGTCACGGCGAACTTGCTGAATCACCACACCCTCAGCCTTATCCACGGTTTTTAAACCAAATGGCAGCGCCTTATCATTTTTCAGGCTATAACTTAAACCAAACTCAGGCAAGAGCTGGTCCAGTGGCAACTCATCGGTGGTATTGATTAAATGATTGATTTGCTCAATCCAGTTATCCCCTGTCAATTCATTGCACAATTCAAAAATGGTGCGTTCATTGACCTGAATCCCCTTTTGGGTATTTTCATATAAACGGCGCATCAGGGCATCAAGGTTTGAACCACGTAAACGTAAGCCCAAGTCTAAGCAAAGCGCAACTAAGCTACCTTTGTTGTAATAACTGGTTCCTGCATTATTTGAATTTTCATCCTGACGATAGAACTTGATCCATGCATCAAAACTGGATTCCGAAACAGACTGGATCAAACGTCCTGGATTTTGCAAATAACGGTCAATCTGCGCCTTTAATAAATCCAGATAGGATTTCTGCGAAATCACACCACTACGCAGCAAAATCAGGTCATCATAATAAGAAGTAAAGCCTTCAAATATCCAGAGTAAGCTGGTGTAGCCCTCTTTGTGCAAATCATAATGGGCAAAATTTTCAGGGCGTATAAATTTCACCAGCCATGAATGGAAATATTCATGGCTACATAAGCCCAGAAAACGTTGATAGTCTTTGGAAGGTTCCTGTGCTTCATTCTCTTTGGGCAAGTCATCACGCGGGGTGATCAGGCTGGTACTGTTGCAATGTTCCAGACCGCCATAACTATTGCCCGTTGCCATGGTCATAAAAGTATAGTTTTGAAATGGTGCTGAACCGAACAGATTAATTTCAGCCTGACAAATCTTCTCAATATCTGCCTGTAAACGATCCAAATTGGTATTGTGCTTGCCTGAAATCACAAACTCATGTGGAATACCATTGGCTTGAAAGCTAAAACGGCTTTGTTCAGCCAGCTCAAATGGACTGTCAATCAGTTGGTCATAATTCTCCGCTTTTAGAGTAAAGCGTCCCTTGACCAGACTTTTACTTGGCAGCCCCGTGGCAATCTGGAAATGCTTGAGTTCATCAGGCAGGAAAATTTCAATCTCACAAGGTGACTGTTCCTGATCTTGCAGACCTAAACAGACACAGGCAGGATTGACATACAAACGGGTTTGATCGACATACGCCCCACGCACCGATAAATCATAGGCATACACATCATATTCAACCGTAATCAGTTCATGGTCGTTATTGAACAAACGCCAGCGGTTTTTCTCGGTTTTTTTAATACTGAGTAAACGCCCAGCTTCATCAGAGGCCTGAACCGATTCAATATGTTTTGAGAACTCACGAATCAGGTAACTGCCTGGAATCCAGGTCGGCAACCATAGCTCCTGATTGGGATTGGCCAGGAAGCGCAGGGTCACATGAATAAGGTGCTGGCGATAATCGTCAAACTCAATTTGATAGTGCAACATAGCTTAGATCGTAAAAATAAGACTCACTTCACATAGCTTAGCATTTTTTTACAAAGTCATGCGCAGATGTCTTAATTGTCTGTAGAAATTGCTAGATTCTTCAACAAAAAAGTCATAGCATGCTTTTTTCGCATTCCATGCCACTGGATCGGCAGCACAAGGTGTTTACGTGAAATTCATCCTCTCCCTATTTACGTTGTTTAGCTTCATCTGTACCCATCTCGCCCATGCCAATTTATTGAATATTGCACCTGAATCGGTAGAAGCGCAGGCATGGTCAATTATGGATGCCCAGTCAGGTCAGGTCATTGCTGAACATAATAGCCACGTACAGCGTGCCCCAGCCTCATTGACCAAAATGATGGTGGCCTACATTACCCTCAAGGAAATTGAAGCTGGAAAATTGCGTAAGGAAGAGGTACTGACCGCTACGCCTGTGGTGAGTACCGTGATGTGGGATGAATCGCAAATGTACCTGAAAGCGGGTGAGCAGATTTCAATTGACCAGCTCCTCGCAGGTTTAATTGTGATGTCTGCCAATGATGCGGCTGTCACGCTTGCCGAAAAGATTTCAGGCAGCGTACCCGAGTTTGTTGCGCGCATGAATCGTGAAGCACAGGCCTTGGGAATGAAAGATACCCATTTCAGCAATCCTGCTGGCATCAGCATGCCTGACCATTATTCAACTGCGGCAGATTTAGGTGTGCTGGCTCAGGCTATCGTCACGCAAACCCCTGACTATCTGCATTATTCAAAAATGCCAAGCTTTAGCTATAACCAGCGTTTTCACCATGCCACCAATTTTGCCTTAAAGCTTGACCCTACGGCAGATGGTTTAAAAACAGGCTATACTAAGGCTGCTGGCTATAATCTGGCCTTGACTGCGGAACGTCCGACTTTTAATCCACATGTTGCTAAACGCCGTTTAATTGTAGTGGTGTTGGGTACACCCAGTGCGGTGAAACGTGCCGAAGTTGCACATAAATTAATGGACCTGGCTTACACCTATACCCGTGATGAGGAAGTGATTCCAAAGCAAAGACTGATTGCTGAACTGCCTGTGAGTAAATCGACCCTAAAAATGTTTAAGGTCGAAACCAAGCAACCAACTATTGTGACGACATCGCTATATGATCAAGCAACACCAATTGACTTGAATAGTTTTGATTTGTTGACTCAGCGCATCCATCTGGTTGATGCAAACCAGCAGGTCAGCACAGTTGAACCACTGCAAACCACCAATACCCATATCAACATTGAATTAAATGAACAGCATTTGACTGCTCCTTTAACCCAGGTCATGAACTTGGCAACGGTGTCGATCTATCAAAATAACCAGTT
>NZ_DDAH01000015.1:0-420 GCF_002333245.1 Acinetobacter sp. UBA2063 | reverse complement strand
CCCAGTTGATTCGTAGTTTGCAAATTGAGAATGATGTACAGATTGAAGAAGCCAACATTTTTCAAAAAATTATGATCTGGTTTTCTAATTTATTCAGCTTTTTCTCAATAAATGACACTAAAAATCCAAAACTCTACCCACTAAATCAGGGTTAAAAAAAACCTACTTTTTCTATAAAGATTACTAATACAATATTGAAAAAAGGATGGCATAATCCTGCCATCCTTTCACAAAAAATTAGGTTAATCATGAGTAAAACCTTACATCATATCGTGATTGTAGGCGGTGGCGCAGGTGGTTTGGAACTTGCGACACAACTGGGTGAACGTTTTGGCAGGAAAAAGAAAGCCCGAATCACACTGGTTGACCAAAACCTGACCCATATCTGGAAGCCCCTGCTCCACAAAATTGCTGCTGGCT
>NZ_DDAH01000187.1:8823-11071 GCF_002333245.1 Acinetobacter sp. UBA2063 | reverse complement strand
ACAAACTTAACAAATATGCAATTCAATCCAAAAAAGTTACCATTGGCCCTGGATGTCAAAATTCCACTCTATGATTTATGGCAGCAAGCTGATTTAATTTATGATCAACAGATTCATTACCCTGTCATTACAATGTAATGTTTTATTTCTTAAAGATAATAACTGGTTTTTGTCATCAATTTTGAAATTGCAGTCATGGTGATTTTGACTGGCGCAGGTAAATCCACACCACCAGCCTGTAAGGCGGTATCACGATGATGCAATTCATCTTCATTCATTTGCTCCAATATTTTGCGTGAACGTTCATCATGTTCAGGCAGTTGTTGCAAATGTTGCTGTAAATGCTGGCTGACTTGACGTTCCGTTTCAGCGACAAAGCCGAGACTGTATTTGTCCCCTGCGATGCCTGCAATGGCACCCATACCATAGGAGAGGCCGTACCAGATTGGATTGAGTACACTGGTGTGGCTGTCTAGTTCTTTCAAACGATCTTCACACCATGCCAAATGATCATGTTCCTCAATCGCCGCTTGCTGCATTTCCTGACGTACATGGGGGAGTTTTGCTGTCAGTGCCTGACCATGATAAAGCGCCTGAGCACAAACTTCACCACTATGATTGACACGCATTAAACCTGCGACATGACGGGCATCACTGACACATAACTGTGATGGTTCATCGGTAGCAGGGTTTGTACGCTGGGAGCTTGTCGCACCTGGAACCAAACTACGCAGTGCCTGGTCAAATGAGTTGATCAGTTTATCGAGACCTGTGTAATGACGCATAGATTAATCCTCTAAAGTATTCGACGTATCTGCCAGCAAGGGTTTAAGTCGTTTTAATAACCAGAATGAAAAAATCGCACTTAAAATGGCGGTGATGATAAACAAGATTTTAATATCAATTTTTAAAATGCTTAAGATTAAAATTGAGAAAATTGCAGAGGACACCATGAACACCGCATTTAATATATTATTCGCCGCCACCACACGGGCACGATGGGAACGTGGTGAATAGGCTTGCATCATGGCATAGAGTGGGACGATAAAAAACCCGCCGCTAATTCCCAGTAAGGTTACGGCAAGCATGACATGGTAATACACCATACCACCTGTAAACATATCTTTTAATGAAAGCAGTTCGCCTGTGCGTTCAGGCACAAAAGTAAGGCTTGCCGCCAGATAAAGCGCAAATAAGGTTAAGCCAATCGCGCCATAAGGCACCATCTTAATATTAATTTCACGCCCACCAATCTTTCGGCATAGTAGTGAACCTACACCAATGCCGATGGAGAAAAAGGTAAGTAATAAGCTAACCACATTTTCAGAAGCGTGGAGATTTTGTTGGGTAAGCTGGGGAATCTGGGTGAGATAAGTCGCCCCATAAAACCAGTACCATGAATTGCCAAGCAGAATCGTAAAAATCAAAGGGATGCCTTTGACATATTTCAAGGTTTGGAAGCTGGTACGAAAAAAGTTCCAGTCAATTTTAAGGTCAGGCTCGGCCACTTTTTGCGGTAGAATAAAACGGCTGGATAAATAGCCTAAGCAGGCAATAGTTACCACTGTGATGCTAATCCACAGCAAATTACCCTCAGATGAGGCAATCACCGCACCGCCCAGAATCATACCGACCAAAATGGCGATAGATGTACCCGACTGGAACAATGCATTTCCCGACATCAATTCCTGTGGTTTAAGGATTTCAGGCAGAATGGCGTACTTGATTGGCCCAAAACAGGTGGAATGTGTTCCCATCAGGAATAAGGCAAATAACAGTAGCCATAAATTACCCAGTAAGAAACCTGCGCTGCCAATCAGCATAATCACGATCTCAAGAATCTTGATAAAGCGGATGAGTTGAGAACGCTCGTATTTATCGGCAATCTGTCCTGCGGTGGCGGAGAAGAGAAAGTAGGGCAATATAAACAGTAAAGCGGCTAAATTGTTGAGTGTGCTGATGGATGCAGACTGTTGTTGAATCCAGCCATAGGTAATCACCAGAAGGAGCGCCTGCTTATAAACATTGTCGTTAAGCGCACCAAAAAATTGAGTGAAAAACATCGGTGCAAACCGACGAGATGTCATTAAGCGGTCATCTTGTTTCATCATGTGTTCACTTCATTGTGTTTTATAAAAAATGTGACGAACTGTAAAAATGTGATGAAATGCATGTATGATATCCCTGTCTGATTGGATGAAAAATCAAAGATTTGAAGTTATTTCAGCCATCAAAAACGATAAATTAA
>NZ_DDAH01000187.1:0-8797 GCF_002333245.1 Acinetobacter sp. UBA2063 | reverse complement strand
AAATGCACTAAAATTCATGTATGATATTTTTTAATGTTTGATTGGATGAAAATCAAAGATTTGAATAAATTTTTATCCACAAAAAACGACACACTAAAAAATAAGTTTAGAGTTCTACATGCCATCTCAAGCAAAGTTTAAACCGTCTGCACTGAGTCATTCTATGCATTTAATTTTTAAAATGCAGGGCTTTCCTAAATTTATTTGTGGTGGGTTTCTGATAAGTTCTTGTATATCAGTCGCTTGTGCACAGGAAAAAATCACGGAGCTGGCTAAAAATGAAGCGCTGGAATCCTCAACTACACAGCTTGAGGCGAAAACAGTTGCTGAAAACACAACACCTCAGCCACAACTGGACAGTGAACCCCAGACCGTTTCGGTACCGCAACAAGACAGTTTGGCTGCGTTAAAACAGCAGGAACAGGCCGCAAACCAGATTGAAGAATTAAAACCGATCCAAATGGAAGACAATCTGGAAGATTTGCCCAGCATGACGATTGATCAGGGCATGGCAGATGAAATTTTCCGTGTAGCTGAAGAGGCGAAAAAAGAAGCCCAGAATTTCCGTGACAATGCGGCAAAAACGCCTGCTGTGCTGGTCAATGATGTTTCACAAACTGAGCTCACGGAAGTCACCAAGGCCCCTGTCAACATTGACAAACTGATGCAGGACATCCAGACCGACAGTAAAATTGTGGTTGAGGCCAATGAAGCAGGACGAACCCTGCCTGAGTTCCAGCCCCAGCCTGAATCATCACAGGAAAAAGTCGGATTTTTTAGAAAGATATGGAATCGGTTCCATCCTGAAAACCTGCTTAATGCCGAAAAAACTCCACGTATCACTGCTGATGTGACGGGTGCACCTCCTGTACTTGCCACCAATATCAAGGCCAAACTATCCAGCTTTACTCAAGAGGCCTTTGAAGACTTCAATGTGGCTTTACCCCAGTTAAGGGCTCTGACCAATCAAGCTGCACAGGCGGTTGGTTATTATAATGCGGTATTTAAATTTGAACGGTTGAGTGACAGCAGGGTCAGAGTGATTGTCACACCCAATGAGCCTATCCTGATTAAAGAGCAAAATATTGAATTTTCGGGGGCTGGTGAAAGATTACCTCAACTCCAAGTGATTCGTTTAATTCCAGAACAGGATGAGGGTGATATCTTTAATCATGGCAAATACGAAGAAACCAAAACAAAAATTGTCAGTGCAGCCAATGATAACGGTTTCTTTGATGCCTACTGGCGTTTGCATGATGTCAAGATTACGCAGCCTGATAAAACAGCAGAGATCAACCTGAAATATGAGACGGGTGAGCGTTATAAGCTGAAAAAAGTCGAATACCGTATGAGTGACCCAAGCAAGCCACTGCCGCTTACCCAAAAAGTGCTTGATAGTTTGGCACCGTGGAAAGAGGGCGATGATTACGCATTTTGGCGTGTCAATGTCTTAGCAAATAACCTGACCAATACCCGTTATTTCAATTACACCCTTGTTGACACCATCAAGCCAGACCCGATTCAACCTCCTTTGGAATTGGCGCCTGACTTACAGGCATTGGTAGACCAGCAGAAACTTCAACAGTCACAGTTGATGAATAGTCAGCAAAAGGCTGATCTGGCACGTCAGAAAGTTACCTCTGCACAGGAAGTCACACAAAATGTGGTCGATGAGACCGTATTCTCTGGTGGCGAGTCTGCACAGGCCTATTCAGTTGCCCGCACAGCACCACGTTCACATGACCATGATGATGACGAAGATGAACGCCACAAGCTTGAAGAGCAAACCCGAATCGAGAAAAAAATTCCAATCGTGGTGACATTGAATGCCGATAAATTAAATAGTCTGGAAACGGGTGTCGGTTATGGAACTGATACAGGTGCGCGTATTCGTAGCCAGTATCGTCGTGCCATTGTCAATAAATATGGACATTCTTTTGATGCCAACATTGAATTGTCGCAGATTCGTCAGTCCATTGATGGACGCTATAGTATTCCCTACAAGCATCCACTTAATGACTATTTTAACCTTGTCGGTGGTTATGAACGTGAAGAGCGTGATGATATTGGTCCAGGTGTGAACCTGCTGGTGGAGTCAGCGGTCATGGGGGGCGAACGGGTGATTAAAAATCCGTTGGGTGACTGGCAAAATACCTTTGGCTTACGTTACCGTCTGGATCGCTTAACCAAAAAAGGCGATATTGATGTCAATGAACTTCCTGACGCGTTTAAGGTTTCAGGAATCGACTCCGAACAGGAATCCTTGCTGCTCAGTTATGAAGCGTCAAAAACCAATGCCAATTCACGTTTAAACCCAACCAAAGGCTTCAAACAGATTTACAAGGTTGAGCTGGGTACAGAATCATTATTGACAGATGCCAACATGGCCATCCTGACGGGAGGCTGGCGTTTTATCTATTCAATGGGTGAAAATGACAACCACCAGTTTGTGGGGCGTGGCGACACCAGCTATATCTTTACCGACAACTTCAACAAGGTTCCTTATAATTTACGTTTCTTCACAGGTGGGGATCAGTCGTTACGCGGTTTTGACTACAAGAGCCTATCACCAGAAGAAGATGGCTATAAAATTGGTGGACAGGCCTTAGCCTTGGGATCACTTGAGTATAACTATCAATTTAAAGATGGCTGGCGTGCAGCGATATTTTCTGATTTTGGTAATGCCTATGATAAGCAGTTTAGCAATCCAACCGAGTACAGTATTGGTTTGGGCATACGCTGGAGATCACCGATTGGGCCGATTCGCCTAGATGTTGCTTCAGGTATCTCGAATGACAACAACCCAATCCGACTCCATTTCTTTATTGGTCCACAGCTTTAATAACTTTTTAAAAAACCTTTAAAAGGTCAAACAATTCAGGTTGATTATGACGGAAGCACAACAGCAGTTACCTCCAACAAGACCAAGACGGCAACGGCGCATTCTTCGAAGCATTGCGCTGATTGTGCTGATCATTCTTTTATTGCTGGTCAGCTCGTTAATGGTGATGATGTCTACGGACAAGGGAAGCCTTTTCCTACTGGATCGTGTGCTGCAAAGCCAGAAAGTCATTAAATATGAATATGAGGGTGGCAACCTGCTTTCAGGGATCATCCTGAAAAATGTATTGCTGCAAGTCAAGGCTGTGGATGTGTCGCTGGATCGGGTCGATGTGTCTTTAGGCTGGCGTGCCCTGTTAGACAAGGAACTGCACTTAAGCCATGCCGATGTACGTAACTTAAGGATTGTGAATAAAAAACCGCCATCAGGTAAACCATTTTCCTTTGATGCGATTAAATTGCCTTTTGTATTAAGGGTAGATGAGGCAACTATAGACCATCTTCAAATCAAGACCAGCACCTCGAAGATCGACTTTAGTGATATTTATTTAAAGAATGCCTTATGGTCGGGAACAAAGCTTAAGTTCGAAGACTCCCGCATGGATATGGGTTATCTGGCGCTCCAGCATGCAACAGGTGAAATGGATTTTATCGGTAAATACCCATTGAATCTCAAAACTGACCTGATAATTCCCTCATTAAAAAGTCTGGATATCCAGATTATCAAGGTTGTCGCCAGAGGAACACTTGATACCTTAAAGGCAGGAGTTGCAACCCGTACCCCTGATCTACTCACAGGTTGGGTTGTGGTTCATCCTGTACGTGACCATGTACCAATGAACGGCGAATTGTTCTTTAAAAATTATCATTTACCCTTGCTAAAAGAACAGAAATTATTTGCAAAAGATGGCGTGGCGCGGTTTAACGGTGACATTCAAAAGTTACTTCTGACACTGGATACCGACCTGAAAGGTGAACAGATTCCTGAGGGGAAATATAATGCCCTGATGGATACTGACTTGAAAAACCAGCTCAATATCAATGATTTTAATGGTCAGTTGATGGGTGGTAGGGTTGGTCTTAAGGGTGTGGTGAATTGGCATAATCATGTGTCATGGGATGTTAAGGGGCGTTTGGAAAAATTAAACCCGAAAGATAAAACTTTGCCGCAAGTGGCTCAGGATTTCTTGCCGCCCAATCTGGACGCAAACCTAAGTTCATCAGGTTCAATGGAAAAAGGGCTGTCCTTAAAAGCCAATCTTGATTTCGATAAATACGAAAGCTGGGCCATCAAGCTCAATCAGGCTGAGGCAAAAGATCACAAAGCTCAACCAATGATGTTAAATATTGCATGGCAAGGAATTGATCGGGCTGTGCCTTATATTGGCTGGTTGAGTAGTGCCGAAGGGTATACTGATGTTACGCTGAAAGAGGGACAACAGGATATCTATGTGTCAACCAAGGTGCGTCCGCATGAGAAAACACTGTTACCAACAGGACAGTATAATGCACGCTTTGATGTAAAAGGTGATCTTTTAGATGTGGAACGTTTCCATTATCAGGCTGAAAAAGGCAGCCTAACAGGTCAGGCCAAGGTGAAACTGCCAAATGAAAAGCAGCAGCTTGCATGGCAGGCACAGCTACAGGCACAAAATTTTAATCCGCAGACAGTGGTTGCAACAGCACCTGTTAATCTACTTAACGGTCAGATTAAAGCGACTGGTTTTGCCAAACCCAACCAGCAGATCATTCAATTTGACCAGATTGATCTCAAGGGACAACTGGCCCAGGCAGGTAAAACTGAAACGGTTGCCTTAAAAGGAAAAAGTACAGCGGCTCTTATCTTCCATGATCAAAAAGCGGGTGGCGGCTTTAAAAGTTTTGCCGTGAATTATGATGGCTCACTCAATGCCTTAAATCAGGGCAATGGCTTATTAAAAATCAATATTGCGGGTACACCTGAATACATTAAGATCAATCAGCTAAAACATGATGGTGTAGCGGGTAAAGTCTATGCCACTGGCGCAGTCAATCTTAAAGATAAATTGGGTTGGGATCTGGATGCCTCACTGGTACGTTTTAAACCCCAATATTTCGTTTCCAGTGTTAAGGGTGAAGTGTCTGGTCACGTAAAAACACAGGGTGTCTGGTCTGAACAGCTAAAACGTATTGATATCCGTCAACTGAATGCCGCTGGTTTTATTAATAATAAGCCAATCAGGGGACGCGGCAACCTGACGCTCTTGCTGGATTCCAACCAGAAAGGCTTTTTGCCACAACAGTTTGAAGCCAATGATTTATATTTTTCCTATGCACAAAATCAGTTACAGGCAACGGGTAATGCCCAAAGCCTGAAAATCAAGCTCAATGCACCTGCACTCTATGAACTATATCCAGGTCTGAAAGGCCGTGCCTATGGCAGCCTGAATGTGCAGTCCCAGCCACGCTTAAAGGCAATCGCAAATATTGCCGTGGATAATTTTGCATTCAAGGATGTGGCAAGTGTTAGATCGTTGCGTATTCAGGGTGAATTGCCAACATCAGAAACCACCCCAACGTTATTGGCTGCAAAAATTGACCATTTACGCAGTGGCAATCGTGAAATCGAGAATGCTACGGTCAATCTGGCTGGAACACGTAAGGCGCATGTATTAAAAGTTGAAAGCAAAAATCGACAATCAAATTTTTATCAACAGCTTGCAGGCGGCTTTAACTCAAACAATGAATGGCTGGGGCAACTGCAAAAAGGAAACTTTGCTTCGCCACGTATCAATCTTGTGCAAAATCAAAATGCGGCGATTGTGTATTCAACCCGATTATCCGAACTGTATGTTGGGCAGCATTGCTGGCAGAGTGCACACAGCCAGTTATGTCTGGATCAGCCTGCACGTATTAGTCAGGCCAAGGGTAATGTCTCTGTCATTACCAAAAATATCGACTTAAATGACTTTACTGCTTTTATGCCAGAAGGATTGGCGGTTACGGGTCAATTGAATGGTTATGCCAAGGCCTCATGGGTTCAGGGTAACCGTCCAAAAATTGATGCCAGCCTGGTGACACGCAAGGGTGAGATTGGCTTGGCGGCAGATGATCCACAAGAACCAGCCACCACCATGACTTATGATGAGTTGAGCCTGATTGCAAAGAGTGTCAGTGATGGGTTGTTGTTCCGTATCGACATGAAAACCCCAGATATTGGAACGGGTTATGCGAATGTGATTGTCAATCCTTTTCAGGATAATATGCCAATGCGTGGCGAAGTAGCTTTTGATGATGTTCAGTTAAAAGTTTTTAAACCATTTATCAAGGATGTCCGTTCAATGGCGGGCACGCTTGCACTTGCTGGTAAAGTGAATGGGACTTTAACTCAACCTCAATTCACAGGTGAAATGCGTCTGAAAAATGGTGCCATCAGCATGATTTCATTGCCTGTCAATCTCACCAATATCCAGTTGTATTCCTCAATCCGTCAGGATTCAGCCAGTATTGATGGTGCGTTTAACAGTGGGCAAGGTGTGGGTCGCTTAAAGGGTAGCTTTGACTGGAAAGAAGAACCACATCTGGCATTGACCTTAAAAGGTGACAACCTGTTGATTCGTCAGGCACCAATGATCACTGCAATTGTCCAGCCTGATTTAAGCCTTGATGTTTATCCATTTGATCAGCGCTTAAGCTTGAAAGGGTCAATTGATGTCCCTCGCGCGCGCATTTCAATGCCAGAAACCACCGCAACCGTGATTAACGTTTCGCCTGATGTCCGTGTTGTGCAGCAAGGACAGGACTTGTTGGCAACCTTAAAGTCAGCAAAACCGTGGGACATTCGTGCTGATATGACCCTGACGTTAGGCAATCAGGTTGTTTTCCAGGGCTTTGGAAGTAATATTCCACTCGTTGGACGTTTGCATCTATCCCAGCGTGGTCTCGAAACCGCAATGCGTGCCAATGGTGCGATTGGGGTGAGCCAGGAAGTGAAAATTGAGGCCTATGGTCAAAGTCTGGACTTGAACCGAGCCATTGCCCGTTTTAATGGGCCATTGGCCAACCCAACACTGGATATTGATGCCAATAAACCTGTGCAAGGCAGTATGGTTGGGGTACGGGTAACAGGTACGGCAACTGTGCCGAATGTTCAGGTTTATAATGATGCTGGCTTGTCAGAACAAGAGGCCCTCAATGCCTTGCTTACGGGACGTATCAATGAGGGTGGCAGTGGTTTAAGCAATACTGAAGGCTTTAAGTCAGACGTGAACAATACCATTGCAGCCGCTGGTATCAGTATGGGTCTGGGGGGTACACGGGCTTTAACCAACCAGATTGGACGAACCTTTGGTCTGAGCGGACTGGCATTGGATGCACAGGGTACAGGAGATGATACTCAAGTCAGCCTGACAGGGTATATCACACCAGATTTATTTATCCGCTATGGCATAGGTGTGTTTACTCCTGTGAATAAACTCACCTTACGTTATCAAATGAACCGCCGTTTATATCTCGAAGCGAGTCAGTCTTTGGAACGCGCGATAGATATTTTCTATAACTGGCGTTTTTAGTATGTAAAAATAAAAACCTGTTTTACAATGATAAAACAGGTTTTTTTAATGACATTTATTTTAAATAAGGAAATATGCTAAAATTAAAATAAGTTATTGAAAATAAAATATTTATGATATTTTTGGGAGGAAAGGGATGAAATCTGTCACTTTTAGTCAGATTTTGGCAATCATCAGCCTTGGGGTGATTGGCTGTACATTTCAAACAAATGCTAAAGAATACTATAAGTGGGTGGACGCACGTGGTGTAACAACATATTCAGCAACACCACCTCCAACTCAGAAACAGGAACCTCAACTCGACCCTGCAAAGAGAAATCCCAACACCGCTACAACCCAGACCGTAACTCATCCAACAACACCTCCGCCAGTAGCAAACAAAGAAGCAAAAACAACTGTAGCGGCGACCAGTGCAAATGCGGTTAAGACCACCACCGCTTCTGCAACAAATTCAGCTAAGCCAGCTGCTGGTGCGACCACTGCCAGTCCATCTACAGCGGCTGCTGTAGCAGCCCTGATCGCTGTAAAAAACTGTAATGGTGTCAGATGCTGGGATTCAAAAGGTAGGCATTATAATCTGGTTGCAGGTTATACCTATCTTTCTGCAACAGGCAGTAAATGCCAAAAGAATGGCAATAATATGCAGTGCAGCAAATGATTTGTATGTTTCTATTGCAGACAGGATGGTTTTAAATACTTCCTTTTGCAAAATGAATCAGTTTCAGTATGATGTGTGGATCAAATTAGTCGCAGTATGATGATGAATAAAGTTTTGTTGATTGCAATAGGTTTGGTTTTGGTCGGTTGTAGCAAAAAAGAGCCACTTACACCTGAACAAAAATGGCATGGCTATTGTGTAAGTGTGGGAAATGCCGCGCGTTCGATTACGCTGGATCGTCAAAATGGAATTGAGCAAAAACAGGCAACAGAGCATGCGGGTAAAATTGAGGATGAAACCACGCGTAAGTTTATTTTCGGTATCATTGAAAAAGTCTACGCAATCCCAGCCGAAGAACTTAAGGCTGAACCAGATGCATTACGTGAAAAACTGAAGCAACAATTTACTGAACAATGTTTGGCAACTCCACATGAAAAGCTGCCGAACTATAAACTATTTTAATGTATTAACCGAAAAGACAACACCCTTGTCTTTTTTTGTGGAACTAAATGATCGTTTTGCTGGACTTTGGCTTTATACCAAAGCGGTATTTCAAACCGATGGGCATTTCGCTATAAAATAATGGTCATCACGTAGAAATACAGTTGTTGCATTAACTTTTAACTCGAAGTCTAGTAAAATTTTGCTGTCCATATTGCTTGTAAAGCTTACAGAAAGCTGGAACTTACAGGTAATTTTTTAAAAAAGAGGAATAACACCGTGCTAGAAGCTTACCGCCAACACGTTG
>NZ_DDAH01000254.1:0-4372 GCF_002333245.1 Acinetobacter sp. UBA2063 | reverse complement strand
AGGTCGGGGAGGATGTCAATGTGATGCAATTTCACATTGAACAGAGCTAAAGCTATGTTTAAATGGGTTTCCAAAAAGGCTTTAATTAAACGATAACAGCCAATGAGAAATTATTTAAAAACACAACAGAATCAGTTTGGGCAAATGACTGGTTCTTCGCTTGATGAAAATGTGACTGCTTCTACTGTTCAGGGTGATATATCGGGATGATATGTCAAGCTGGTCAATGTGGCTGATGGCATAACAGATCAGGCGGTAGGGCAGTTATGGGAAGCGGTATCGACAGAACCTGATGAACGATGCTGGACCTATCTGCCATATTCCGCACCGCAGAGCCAGCAAAGCCTAAAAGATTCATTACAAAATTTGGTGGTGTTTCAATACGAGGGATTGTTTCGTCAGGATTGTATATTAAAAGGGCACAATCGAAATACGGCATGGTTCTCGATGATTGATGATGAGTGGCCAGAATTAAAAAATGCTTATCAGCAATGGCTGAGTCCTGATAATTTTGATGAACACGGTTTTCAGAAACAGAAGTTGTCTGATTTTTTGATTGAATAAGGGTCAGTGCTTATCCAAAAGCACTGACATCACCAACACCACGACGGATAATTTCAGGATTTTCTCCAGATAAATCCACGATACTGGTGGTGGACAAGGTACCAAAGCCGCTGTCAATAAACACATCAATACGTTTACCTAGTTGGTTTTCAATATCATAAGGATCATCAAGCGGATCTTTTTGATCGGGCAAGATCAATGTACTGGTGAGTAACGGTGCACCAAGTTCTTGTAATAAAGCTTGTGCAACAGGATTACTTGGAATGCGCAGACCAATGGTTTTTTTCTTAGGGTGCATCAAACGTTTTGGAACTTCACTGGTAGCAGGCAAAATAAAGGTGGTGACAGCAGGCGTATTATTTTTTAACAGCCGATACATGGCATTGTCCACTTTGGCATAGGTCGCAATATCAGATAGATCACAACACATAATCGCATATTGATGTTTTGGACCTAGACCGCGAATCTGGGCAATCCGCTCCATCGCATTCTTGTTTCCAATCTGACAACCAATCGCATAAGCTGCATCAGTTGGATAAACCACCACATCACCCGCGCGAATACGTTCAACGGCTTGTGTGATTAAGCGAGCCTGTGGATTTTCAGGATGAATATGTAAATGTAACATTATTATTGTAACTCCCTGATCTTTATGGCTAGATTAAGTATGAAACTTGTTCTACTAAAGATGCAAGTCTTAGATGTGTTAATTTTGTCATTCAATCAAGTAATTCACGTTTAAATTCATTTAGTTGTAATGGTAAGCCATGACGGGTACAAACACAGATATAGTGAATAAAAAGTGCAGCATCTCGTGGCAAAGTGGCTTCACCTGAAAAATAACGTTGTACTTGAGCAAAAACATGATCTTTAAATTGTGTCCCATTGCCGCTATCACCCGTTAAGTTATCTAAAGAGACACGAAACTTTCGACCAAAGGCTGTTGCAAATAACCATTCAATGGCTTGAGGCTTAATTTCAACTTGTTCAAATAAAGCTTGCTGTTCTGCAGTACGACCATCGGGTGCATACCAATAACCTAAATCAGGTAAAAGGCGACGTTTTTCACCTGAAATACTCCAATGACTAATTTCATGTAAGGCACTGTTAAAGAAACCATGTGCAAATTGGATTTTTGCAGGCTGTTGATTTATCGCTGGGAAATATTCTGGTTCAAAATCACCTTTAACAAGCATGACATTATGGTGGGAAAACCAGTGATTAAAGTGTAAAATAAGCCAATCAACCTGTTCTGGTTCTGTTGTTAACGTTTGCCAAGATGAGCGTTGCACTTGATCTGGTGTTAACATAGGAGCAGTGATTGAATGGGGGCTAACAAGTGATGAAGTTGTTACTTCAAGTTGCGGCTGCAACAGATACATTGCTGTGTTACCACGAGTTCTGTCTAAAGAAGTGCAAAATTGTATCTTAATCTTTGACAGAGTACCGATGAATTTGTAGAATTGCCGCCCACAGGGTCTGCTGACAGTTCAAATGTAACTTGCGTTGCAAAGTAAAATTGTCATAGACAAGGAATGAAACGTAGTTAATGGCGACTCCCTTAACAAGTTTCATGACGATGGATAGGGCAATTTTACTAGCAACCCGTAGGGACAGGGATATTTTTTGATGCTACTGCGTTACGCATTGCTTATTTAGAAAGCTAAATTACGCAATTCGTGCCTTGTATCCTCTAAAAAATGTCCACTGTCGCAACTATATTTGAACTGTCAACAGACCCTCTTATGTCAGCAAATACTTTTCCAAGCCAAATCGAGCCATTTAAATGGGCTGAACAGGGCTATACATGGTCAGGAATACTGCCATTGTCTCGCTTTGCTCGTATTGCTCGAGAAGCTGTTGGTTCAATTGGTGATCAATTGATCAACATAGACTGTAAGCTATCAATCGATGCCTATCATCGTATTGTATGGTTAGATGGACATATTGATACTAAAGTTCCAATGGAATGCCAACGTTGTTTGGGATCTGTTGAAATTGAATTAGTCTCAGAATTTCATTTAGCTTTAATTGATGATGAGTCACTGATAGAGCGATTGGATGAGGATGCTGATTTCATCGTTTTAGGTGAAAGTGAATCGTCGAAAAAAGGGAGTATTGATACACCTGCTTCGATTGATTTATTCGCATTGCTAGAAGATGAATTGTTATTGTTGATGCCTTTGTCTCCCAAACATGGTGTTTGTGAGCATAAACATCAACCTGCCGTTCAGGACGTTGTCGAAGAAAAGCGGGATAACCCGTTTGATGTTTTGGCAAGTTTGAAAGGCAAACTTAACTCATAACACAATTTGTGTTATCATGTTGAGTTAAGACAACTGAATTTGTTCTGATCCATTTTTCGATCTTTGTAAGGAGCCATCATGGCCGTTCAGCAAAACCGTAAAAGTCGCTCTCGCCGTGACATGCGCCGTTCACATGACGCTTTAACCGAGAATGCATTATCTGTAGACCAAACTACTGGTGAAACTCATCGTCGTCACCACGTGACTAAAGACGGTATTTACCGTGGTCGTCAATTATTCGCTAAAGCAGCTGATGCTGAATAATTGAGTTATATGCATTAAGCGTTAGCTTAAAGTATAGAAAAATGGGAGCGAAAGCTCCCTTTTTTGTTGTTTTTCGCAATTAAAAAACGATTTAATCAATGGTAAATTGCCGCATCGGGAAAGAGTCTGTTGTCATTCTCATGTAGAATCATGAGTGTTGATAAAACTGGCGATAGACCATTTTAAGGATTTTTATATGTCGACTAAGCGACTTGAGCAGGCTGCTCAAGCAACAAAAACAGCATTTGTTTTTCCTGGTCAGGGTTCACAAAAAGTAGGGATGCTGGCTGAACTCGCAGAGCAGTTTAGTGTCGTTAAAGATACATTCACAGAAGCTTCAGAAGCAGTTGACTTTGACCTTTGGCAGATTGCCCAAAGTGGTGAGGGGCTGGATCAAACGGAAAATACCCAGCCTGTATTGCTCACTGCCAGCATTGCCTTATGGCGTGTCTGGCTGGAACTGGGTGGTGTTGCACCAAAATTCCTTGCTGGACATTCTTTGGGAGAATATAGTGCGCTTGTTGCAGCAGAAGCCATGACCCTTGCCGATGCGGTGAAACTGGTCAATTTACGCGGTAAATTGATGCAGAGTGCAGTTCCTCAAGGTGAGGGGGCAATGGCGGCAATTCTTGGTTTAACCGATGACAAAGTGATCGAGCTTTGCCAAAAAGCGAATGCATCTGCGGTAGGCCAAGGTTCAGTTGAAGCGGCGAATTATAATGCGCAAGGTCAGGTGGTGATTGCAGGCAGTACAGCTTTGGTTCAGCAAGTCATGGCTGAAGCAAAAGAGCAATCAGGTAAAGCGATTGCATTGCCTGTTTCTGTACCATCACATTGTACCTTGATGAAACCAGCAGCAGAAAAGTTTGCTGAAGCTTTGGAACAAACTGCCATTGAGCTACCCCGCATTCCTGTAATACAAAATGTCAACGCGGAAATCGCAACGGATGTTGCCCAGTTACGTCAGGCGCTCACTGCCCAGTTGTACCAGTCAGTGCAATGGACACGTAGCATGCAATATCTACAGGATCAAGGTATCCAGTATGTGGTTGAATGTGGGCCAGGTACGGTGCTCAGCAATCTTGCTAAGCGATTACCGAACATAGAAAAAGCATTTGCAATTGATAGCAAAGCACGTATGGAAGATGCCCTAAGCGCGATCTTGGTGGCAGAAGGAAAAATTGCATGACACAACAACGAAAGATTGCGTTGGTGACAGGAGCAAGCCGAGGAATTGG
>NZ_DDAH01000135.1:0-7371 GCF_002333245.1 Acinetobacter sp. UBA2063 | reverse complement strand
GTGAATACCGTACCAGGCATGACCAGCCACTCTTTGGTGCCTAAGGCGGCCCAGGCGGTGGGCTATGGTTTTGATCAACTGTGTGTTGCGATCCTAGAGCAAACCCTGGCGAAGTCGGCTTAATTCATGGCTCAACTTCCTGCATCCATGCGCCGCAAACCACGGGCAGCAATCAGTTCTATCCATGAGAAACCGCCATCACCCAAGCAAAAAATGGTGAATGCGGGAGGGTGGATACTGTTGCTGATCGCTTTCGCTGTGCTCACAATCGGTCTTTATGGCTTGTATAAAGTCATGACTGATGCAACCGTGGCGCAATTGCAGATTGTTGGGACCAATTCAGATGTTGAAAATCAACAGCTGGCACAGCACTTAAATCCGATTATTAAACACAACTACTTTACTTCAGATTTAGAACAAATTCGGGACCAGGCTTTAAAGGTCTCATGGGTTGACCGTGTGGTGGTGTCACGAGCTTGGCCAAATGCGATTCGGGTGCGGGTGATGCCACGCCACGCAATTGCACGCTGGGGAACAGGGCGTTTGCTTAGTGACAACGGTGAGGTGTTTAGCGAGGCGCTACCTAAAACACACCCAAACCTGCCGCTGCTTCATGGTCCAGTCAGCCAATCCAAAATGATGATGCGTCGCTATAATGAAATCAACCAGTTGTTTCATCCAGCGAACCTGCGTTTAAAAGAACTGTATTTAACCGAGCGCATGACATGGTTTATGCAGTTTGATTCGGGTCTGCGTATCATTGTGGATCAGGACCAGACCATGAACAAGTTGCAGCGACTCAGCCATTTGGCACAAACGGATCTTAAACCTGTATGGTCAAACATCTCGGCGATTGACCTGCGTTACCGCAATGGCCTTGCCATTCAGTGGAAGAACGCGGCACCGCCCAAGATTGTCAATGGTCAGTTAGTTGTAACGATTGATGACACAAAGCTTGCAGGTGCAATTCAGGCAAAGCCATAATACGTGGCTTAAAAATAACGGGAGATTTTCCCCCGTACTACACAACAAAAGATATGGTATTGAAGTAATGAGTGAAGCTGTTCCCTCAGTTGTTGCGATTGATATTGGGACCCATAAGGTCTCAGTCTTGATTGGTAAGATCCATGCGCCAGATAAGATTCAGGTCATTGGCATGGCAACTGCTCGCAACCGAGGTATGGTTAAAGGCAAGATTGTCAGTCTGGACAAGGTGATTGCCGCCATTAAAAATGCGGTATCTGAGGCCGAGGATATGGCAGAGTGCCGTATCCACAGTGCGTGGGTGTCCATTCCAAGTACAGAGTTGCAGAGTTTTTATGCTTCGGGCCGTACCCCTGTGTCCAACCATGATCATATTATTACAACCAATGAAGTGGTGCGGGCTTTGGAACTGGCAAAAGCCAGCCATATCTCGCCAGACTATTATCTGGCCAGTGCGGTGCCGCTTGGTTTTGAGCTGGGCAACTCTGGTGAGTGGGTGCAGAACCCAGTTAATATGTCGGCGCATAGCATGACAGGGCATTATCAATTGATGATGATGCCGATTAGTACCATGCAAAACCTTGATCGTGCCATGAAAGGTGCGAATATCGGGGTAGAGAAAATGGTGGTATCTAGTTTAGCTACGGCTGAAGCTAGTTTGCTCAAAGATGAAAAAGAATATGGCGTGTGTTTGGTTGATATTGGCGCTGGCACTACCAATCTCGCCGTCTATCTTGATGGGCGTTTGGCATTAGTACGTACCTTGCAACGTGGTGGTGAAAATGTGACCCGCGATATTGCCGCTGTTTTACAGACCACCACTGAAGAAGCCGAACGTATCAAGATTCTGCATGGCTGTGTAGACCTGAGTGTGGTGAAGCCAGACCACATGATTCAGGTGCAGGGCATTGATGGCACACAAACCATCAGTCGCATTGAGCTTGCAGAAATTATCATTGCACGTTATGAAGAAATCTTCACCTCAATTCGTGAAGAGCTGGAACATAGTGGCGCGATTCATGGCTTGTATCATGGGGTGGTGCTTACAGGCGATGCCTGCCAGATTGAGGGTATGGTCAATTTGGCCCGCCGTATGCTTGGAGTGTCCGCACACCTCGGTAATCCACCCTTGCAGGTTTATGCCGATGACCAGCACTTGCCAGCCTTGCGCCGTTCCATGTACGCAACGGCTGCGGGTTTGCTGATGTTTAGCCAGAGTGACTTGCAGGATGCGGTGGAGGAGCCAGAAGAAGCAAATGACCGTAGCTTTATGGATCGGGTTGCCAATGGCTGGAACGCATTGAACAGCAAACTGAAAGCGATCTTTTAAGTTGTAGGGATTTTGGGGGAAATTGTTAGGAAGTTGTAATCGTAAGTCACTGGACTTGACAAGCTCGGTATTATTGAACAGCATCCTAAACATCAGTTGTTTTAAAAATCAGGGCAGTAACGGGCTGAAGTAACTGCCATTTATATATTAGGAAATCTAAAGGTCATGGCCTCATTTGAATTTATAGAAGATGAACTAGACGATGACAACGGTCAAGCCCGTTTCACAGTATTTGGGGTTGGCGGTGGTGGTGGTAATGCTGTCCAGCACATGGTGCAGTCTGACATTCAGGGTGTAAAGTTTGTCTGTGCCAATACAGATAAACAGGCACTGGATAGCATGAATGCACCTTTTAAAATTCAGATTGGTGAACAAAGTACACGTGGTTTAGGTTGTGGTGGTAAACCAGAGATGGGGCAAATTTCTGGTGAAGAGAGTCGTGAAGTGATTCGCCAGCACCTTGAAGGCACAGATATGGTCTTTGTCACCGCGGGTATGGGTGGCGGTACGGGTACAGGTGCCGCTCCAGTGGTTGCAGAGGTCGCCAAAGAAATGGGGATTCTGACAGTTGGTGTTGTAACGACCCCGTTTAATTTTGAAGGTCGTCGCCGCCAAAAGTTAGCAGAAAAAGGTATTGAAGCTTTAGAAGTGCATGTTGATTCATTGATTATTATTCCAAACCAACGCTTACTGAGCGTTTATGGTGATATTTCAATGAAAGATGCCTATAAAAAGGCAGATGATGTATTACTTAATGCGGTACGGAGTATTTTTGATCTTGTAGTGAACCATGGTCATATGAATCTCGACTTCGCTGATCTGAAAACAGCTATGAGTACTCGCGGTTACGCAATGATGGGGTCGGGTACAGGACGTGGTGAAGATCGTGCTCGTCAGGCGGCTGAACAGGCTATCCGTAGTCCGTTGCTTGATAATGTGAACCTCACCAATGCAAAAGGTGCCTTGGTGAATATCACAGGTGGCGAAGATATTACTGGACGCGAAATTGACATTATTTCAGAAGTAGTCAACCAGATTGTTGATTTGGATGAAGGTGAAATTTTCTATGGTACAGTGTTTGATCCTGATGCGCGTGATGAACTGCGTGTGACTGTAATTGCAACAGGTTTGACACGTAATGCGAATGATACCGAACCCAAAAAACGTACAGTCACTCATACGCCAACAACAATCGCTCAAACCCAACAACCTGTGGATGAAGATGATGTACCTGCGATCAGTAAGCGTGCAAATGTAGAGGCGCCTGCGACAGTAGCGCCAAGTTCTACACCAAGGTCATCACCAATGAGTATTCAAGACTATCTGAAAAATCAACAGCGTAAATAATAAAATCATATGTTTAGAGAAAGGGGGCAAATAATTGCTCCCTTTTTTATTTTTTAAAAATGGCAAAATATGCTAAGTTATAGCGGTTTTTGCAAATGAAGTTAGCATGGCATGGTGAAACAACGTACTCTTAAACGTGTGGTGAAAGCGAGCGGTATTGGTCTGCACAGTGGTCAAAAAGTGCTGATCAATTTTGTTCCACACCATATTGATGGAGGCATTGTCTTTCGCCGCATTGACCTGAACCCACCTGTTGACATCCCTGCAAATGCCTTGCTGATCCAGGAAGCATTCATGTGTTCCAACCTTGTCCGTGAAGACATTAAAGTGGGAACCATTGAGCATGTCATGAGTGCGATAGCAGGGCTTGGCATCGACAACCTGATTGTTGAGGTGTCTGCCTCTGAAGTACCCATCATGGATGGAAGTGCGGGACCATTTATTTATTTGCTCATGCAGGGTGAACTTGCCGAGCAAGATGCCGCCAAAAAGTTTATTCGCATTTTAAAACCTGTTGAGGCATTGCTTGATGATAAGCGTGCGATCTTTACCCCCCATGCAGGTTTTCAGCTGAATTTCACTATTGATTTTGACCATCCTGCTTTTGCCAAGGAATACCAGTCGGCCACCATTGATTTCTCAACGGAAACATTTGTTTATGAAGTGAGTGAGGCAAGAACCTTTGGTTTTATGAAAGACCTGGATTACTTGAAAGCCAACAATCTGGCACTTGGTGCTAGCCTGGAAAATGCCATTGGCGTTGATGATACAGGCGTGGTCAATGAAGAAGGACTGCGTTTTGCAGATGAGTTTGTAAGGCATAAAATTCTGGATGCAGTTGGTGATCTGTATCTGCTGGGACATCAGGTGATTGCCAAGTTTGATGGTTATAAATCAGGGCATGCGCTGAATAACCAGTTGTTGCGCAATGTTCAGAATGATCCAGACTGCTATGAAATTGTAACATTTAATAACGAGAATGACTGTCCGATTCCTTATGTGAGTGTGATATAAGTCATTGTCTTTTCTTGGTAACATTATATTGTATCAATGTAAACTGAGATTTTTGTCACATCAGCAGATTTGTATTGCAATGTTTAAGATAAGCGATTTACTTTTTATTGCTTGCCAAACGTAGTAAAGCTTGGCTAAGCTTAGCATCGCTCACATATTCAGCGGCGCTGCGTAACTGCTCTTGGGTTTCTGAAGAAAGTGTTTTAGATAGTCGAGGAGGTTCACGAAGAACATTCATTTTGTTTCTTAGGCGAACTTGAATTTTTCGTAATTCCCTGAGGCTTTCTAATTGAGCTAACTGCGCAACGTAGTTGCTTTGTAAATAGCTGAGTTGACTAATCATCGCTTGATTTTCACCAGTTATGGTCAAGACACCATGTTGATAACAAACAACCTGCCATTGCTCTGGTTGGGGCAGCAAGGGTTGAATAATTTTGGTAAGTTGTTTCCATTGGGTAACTTGCGTCGTTAGAAACGTTAAGTTTCCAGTTTTTATGTGTTGTCCTTTCTGTTGAAAAACGTTGCTAGGTTCAGACATGTAAACTTCCTCGGAGGTTGTGTGTCCATCTTAAGCGTTTAGTTCGACTCTGATCAAGGAACAGATGATAAAGGGACTTTTAAAGGACGGTTTCAAGAGGTTTTTTATGCATCATACGCGTCGTATTTTACTCGCATTTTCATTGGCTGCTTCAGCTGCTTCAGTTGCTTTTGCAGACTACCAGAATATCACCCAGGCAACAGAGGGTGACCGTTTAGAACAGTTGTCGCAAACCTTGGCACAGGGTTCATATACTCATCCAGATGATCTGGATCTGCCAGCCATTTCGAACGTGTCTGTTAAACTACGTGAAAAAACCATTGAACTAAACAACGCAACCATAGAGAAGAAGTATGGTCGTTCAGCAATCTCCCCTCAGGACAATGCACCGACATTCTCTGCAAACACAGGTTATTCGTGGATGGTGAGCCATCCATTACAGGAAGGACGTGTGAGTTCCACTTGGGGAACCCGAACCTTACTGGGTTCAACCCGTCATCATTCAGGTGTTGATTTATCGGCACCATCAGGTACACCAATCTACTCTACAGGTGCAGGTGTGGTAACCAAATCGGGTTGGGGTACAGGTTATGGGCAATATGTTGAAATTGATCATGGCAATGGCTATATCACTCGCTATGCCCATGCATCACGCCTATTGGTGAATGCAGGCGACCGTATCAATGCAGGTGAGCATATTGCCAATGTCGGTTGTACAGGCCGTTGTACAGGACCACATTTACATTTTGAAGTGGTTAAGGATGGTCAACGTAAAAATCCATCAACCTATCTTGCAATGTTACCGTAATTTAATTTGTTAATAGTTGTATATAAATACTCTGAAAAATCGCCTTTATTGGCGATTTTTTTTATTTTTGTTTGAATTAGGTCAATGACTATTTAGTAAGAAAATAATAAGGAGTTTTATATTCATCTGGGGCAATACCCTTATCAAAGTAAAACATGATAGAAATAGTACCGACAAAATGACTTAAGGGAAAAGGTGAATTGTATGGCGTTTTATGGCGACTCTGACGCGCAGGAAACCCAGGAATGGCAAGAAGCATTTGATTCAGTACTACAACATATGGGCAC
Source organism: Acinetobacter sp. UBA2063 (assembly GCF_002333245.1). NCBI lineage: Bacteria > Pseudomonadati > Pseudomonadota > Gammaproteobacteria > Moraxellales > Moraxellaceae > Acinetobacter > Acinetobacter sp. UBA2063. The sequence goes on along the minus strand of NZ_DDAH01000135.1, from coordinate 1,063 downwards.
GGAACGCGCCGCTTTCTTACTAGAAAAACTATATCAACGGGCAATTGCAAAACATGTTCCAATCCAACGTCTCAATACACCTTACCTCAACACCATTTCAGTTGAAGAGCAACCTGCGATGCCAGGTGACCAGGACATGGAGCGCCGTATTCGCGCCCTGATTCGCTGGAATGCCCTGGCGATGGTGTTGCGTGCCAATAAAACGGGGGATGACCTCGGTGGGCATCTTGCCAGCTTCGCATCCTCCGCCACCTTGTATGATGTGGGCTTTAACCATTTCTTCCGTGCCGCCTCGGATAATTTCGGCGGTGACATGATTTATTATCAGGGCCATTGTGCACCTGGTATCTACGCGCGTTCTTTTCTGGAAGGCCGTTTAACTGAAGAACAACTCAATAATTTCCGCCGTGAAGTGGGGGGTAATGGTCTCCCAAGTTATCCGCATCCCTACCTGATGCCTGACTATTGGCAGTTCCCAACGGTGTCGATGGGGCTTGGCCCCATTATGTCGATCTATCAGGCACACATTCAAAAATACCTGATGAATCGTGGCCTGATCAAGGAAGAAGACCGCAAGGTTTGGGCTTATCTGGGTGATGGAGAAATGGATGAGCCTGAAAGCCTGGGTGCCATTTCACTGGCAGGTCGTGAGAAGCTGGATAATTTGGTTTGGGTGGTGAACTGTAACTTGCAGCGTCTGGATGGACCAGTGCGGGGCAATGGCAAGATTATTCAGGAACTGGAATCTATTTTCCGTGGTGCAGGCTGGCGTGTGATTAAGGTGGTCTGGGGTCGCCACTGGGACCCGTTACTTGCCCAAGACAGTTCAGGGGCATTAAAGGCACGCATGGAAGAAGCAGTGGATGGCGATTACCAGCGCTATCAGGTGAAAGGTGGTGCCTATGCCCGTGAAAACTTCTTTGGCAAATATCTAGAAGCGGCTGAACTGGTCAAGAATCTCAGTGATGAAGATATTGATGCACTCAACCGTGGTGGACATGATCCATACAAGGTCTATGCCGCCTATGCGGAGGCAACCAAGAGCAATGGACAGCCAACCGTT
>NZ_DDAH01000172.1:3228-4008 GCF_002333245.1 Acinetobacter sp. UBA2063 | reverse complement strand
CGCCGCCAGCACCTGTTGCTACACCGCCTCAGTCTAAAATAAACCTCAGTAAAATTACGCTGGACAAAGGCAACAGTCGAATTAATTTAACCAAACAGACACAGGGTTTTGGTGAGATTAAGATTAATCTCAACTGGAATCAGCGTTCTATACAGTCCCAATCGGCAGGCTTCTTTAAAAAACTGCTCAACCAGAATCAGGGAATTGATCTGGATTTAGGCTGTCTATTTGAAATGCAGGATGGCACCAAGTCCGTGATTCAGGCATTGGGCAATCGTTTTGGGGATTTTAACGGTTTTCCATTTATTCAGCTTTCTGCGGACGACCGTACTGGTGCATTACAAGGTGGTGAGTGGCTGAGGATCAATGGGAAATACTGGCAAGAAATTCGCCGTGTCGTGTTATTCGCATTTATTTACGAGGGTGTGCCCAATTGGGCTGCAACAGATGCTGTGGTCACTATTTTTGTGCCAGACCAGCCTCCCATTGAAATTCGTTTAACTGAGGGACAGCCCTTGGGTATGTGTGGCATTGTCGAACTGACCAATCAGGCTGGCAATATTCAGGTGCAGCGACATGTTCGTTATGTACCTGGTCATAAAGAACTGGATCAGGCTTTTGGTTTTGGCCTGCGCTGGGTAGCAGGTAGTAAATAAAAACCTATTGACTTTTAACTCCAATTAAATTTCTATCATGATGCAATGAGGGAGAAAAAATATGGCAATTAGCTTAAATAAAGGGGGAAATCTTTCCCTAAGTAAAACAGATCCAACTTTGGTC
>NZ_DDAH01000172.1:2250-3026 GCF_002333245.1 Acinetobacter sp. UBA2063 | reverse complement strand
GTATTTTAATTGGTTTGGGGTGGGACGAACGTGCAACTGATGGCGCATCTTTTGATTTGGATGCCAGTGCGTTTTTATTAACCGCCTCAGGCAAGGTGCGTGGCGACCATGATTTTATTTTCTACAACCAGTTAAAATCACAGGATGGCTCGGTTGAGCATACGGGTGACAATCGTTCAGGTCAAGGGGATGGTGATGATGAGTCTTTAGTGGTGGATTTATCTAAAGTTTCTCCTGAAATTGAAAAGATTGCCATTACGGTCACCATTCATGATGCCCAAAGTCGTGGACAGAATTTTGGACAAATTGCCAACGCTTTTATCCGTGTCGTCAATCAGGATTCAGGCATAGAAATTGTTCGTTTTGATTTGGCCGAGGATTATTCAACCGAAACCGCCATGGTATTTGGTGAAGTCTATCGTCATAATGGCGAATGGAAATTTAGAGCAGTCGGTCAGGGCTATGCGGGCGGACTTGCTGCAATGTGTCAACAATATGGTATTCAAGTTGGCTAAAACCGATATCTCAAAGCAGACAAGATGTATGTTTTGAGATTTTTTTGAAAGGGTAACAATGAAACATTTTCGTTTCTCAATTATTTTTACCGTGATTTGTCTGGCATTATCTGCATGGTGGGGCTTCAGTCATGGACCAGAGGCAGGCGTGCAGGCAATGCTTCGGGTATTGCTGATCACTACGATTTTGGCTGTGATGGAAGTGTCGCTATCTTTTGATAATGCTGTGATCAACGCATCAATATTGCGTCACTGGGATGA
>NZ_DDAH01000172.1:856-2088 GCF_002333245.1 Acinetobacter sp. UBA2063 | reverse complement strand
AATATTGCGTCACTGGGATGAATTCTGGAAAAAAATCTTTTTAACTGTCGGGATTCTCATTGCCGTTTTTGGTATGCGCCTGATTTTCCCAATTGTAATTGTGGCCATAACCGCAGATATGGGAATGGTCGAAGTTGTCCAGATGGCACTCAACGATCCAGTTCAGTATTCTGAAAAGTTATTGGCCCACCATGCGGAAATTGCTGCCTTTGGGGGCATGTTCCTGCTTTTGGTTTTCCTCAACTTCCTGTTTGATGATGGTAAGGACACGCATTGGTTTCATTGGCTGGAATCACGTTTAGCAAATTTAGCGAATGTTCCCGCCATGTCAGTTTTCGTTGCAATGATCGCCCTTCTCATTATGGTGGGTTTTGTTGCGCCAGAGACGAAATTGGTGGTGGCGATTGCAGGCATCTGGGGTATTGTGGTTTATGTAGGTGTTCAGGCACTTGGGCATTTACTTGAAAGCAGCCAGTCAGAAGAGGCAGAGGAACCACAGGAAAGCGTAACTAAAGGTGCATCAAGTACGGTTGTCAAGGCTGGTATTGGTGGTTTCCTTTATCTGGAAGTGCTGGATGCCTCATTCAGTTTTGATGGTGTGATTGGTGCTTTTGCAATTACAACTGATGTTGTTGTGATTATGCTTGGTCTTGCGATTGGTGCAATGTTTGTACGTTCCATGACCATTTATCTGGTGGAAAAAGGCACATTGGAAGCCTTTATTTATCTGGAGCATGGTGCAATGTATGCAATTGGAATGCTGGCAGCAATTATGCTATACACAGGTACAGGTGGGCATGTGCCAGAAGTGGTAACAGGCCTGATTGGAGTGGCGTTCATTATATGGGCAGTTCTCTCATCAATTGCCTATGAAAAAAGACAGACACAATCTTGATAAAATCCTGGGATATAACAAAACTGTTATATCCATAAAATATAATTTAGCAATGAGATAAGGAGAATAACTCATGGCAATTAGCTTAACTAAAGGTGGCAATGTTAGCTTGACTAAAGAAGCGCCAGGAATCACTAAAACAACAGTCGGTTTAGGCTGGAACCCTCGCGTGACAGATGGTCAGGCTTTTGACCTTGATGCGATTGCATTCCTTGTTGGAGAAAATGGTAAGGTGCGTGCAGATAATGACTTTATTTTCTTCAATAATTTGACTTCATCTGACGGTTCAGTAAAACACAATGGTGACAACCGCACAGGTGAAGGCGATGGCGATGAT
>NZ_DDAH01000172.1:0-703 GCF_002333245.1 Acinetobacter sp. UBA2063 | reverse complement strand
GAAGGCGATGGCGATGATGAAACTTTAAGCGTTGATTTAAGCAAAGTTCCTGCTGATGTGAGCAAGGTGATTTTTGCAGTGACGATTTATGATGGTCAGACACGCAACCAAAACTTTGGTCAGGTTGGTAATGCTTATATCCGTGTGATCAATGATGCAGGCGGTAGCGAAATTGCACGTTATGACTTATCGGAAGATAGCAGCACTGAGACAGCAATGATCTTTGGTGAGCTTTATAAAAATGGCAGCGAATGGAAATTCCGTGCCATTGGTCAGGGTTTTGCAGGTGGTTTGGGGCCTTTAGCAGCCTCTTATGGCGTAGCAGTTTAAGTCGGCAAACCTGCTTGGGAAAAATAGTGTTTAGGCACTATTTTTCCTTACCTGAAAAAATAATGATAAAATAGGCTATTAAAAGAAATGCTGAATTTAATTCGTGGACAAAAAATAAAATTAAATGATTTATTGCAGGGCCAAAACGCTTTTTATATTCAGATTCAATATCAAGCCAGCTTTATACTTGACCTTGCCAGTTTTGGTCTGGATGCTCAATATAAATTGAGTGATGAGCGTTATATGACGTTTTATAACCAGCCTAAAACACCGTGTCAGGCGGTACAGTTACTCGATAATCAGCTACAACAGAGTCGTTTCCTGATACCGAATTGAAAGTGTTTCTGACGAGCGTTTATCCATTGGAGCGTAA